>JANXSA010000162.1 GCA_025352915.1 Rhodospirillales bacterium
AAGCTGCTGTCCGGGCGGGTCATCCCTGGCGGCGCGGACTGGCAATTGGTCCAGCCCGACGGGCTGATCGACCTCACCGCGCGCTACACCATCGAGGCGGCCGACGGCACCGTGATCGGCGTGGTCAATCGCGGCCTGCGCCACGGCCCGGCCAACGAGATGGCGCGGCTGGCCGCGGGCGAAACTGTCGACCCTGCCTTGATCTATTTCCGCACCACCCCGGTTTTCGAGGCACCGGCAGGGCCGCATGAATGGCTGGCGCGCCATATCTTCGTCGCCACCGGACAGCGCCATCCCGATGGCGTGCTGATCCGGTTTTTCGTCTTGCGGTAGACCGCCGGGCGTTTCGGCCGGATACTCCGCGGGGCCACGACGTCGGAGGGAACGCAATGTCCAACACCGACCAACCGCCAGGCGACTTCGCCCGCACCGGCCTGCCCTATGCCGACCGCATTCGCGCCGTCAGCATCGATGAACCATTCCGCTGGCTCGCCGCCGGATGGCGCGATTTCCGTGCCGCCCCGCTGGCCAGCCTGTCGCTCGGGCTGATCGTGGTGCTGGCCGGTTTCGCCCTGACCTTCGCGCTGGCCAGTGCCGGGTATTTCTACCTGACCGCGCCGCTGATCATCGGCTTCATGCTGGTCGGCCCGGCGCTGACCGTCGGCTATTACGCCATCAGCCGCGATATCGAGGCCGGGCGTCCGCCCGTCGCTGACCGGGGCGCTGGCGGCCTGGCGCGGCAGCCCGGCGGGGCTGCTGTGCCTGGGCTTGGGCCTGGGCCTGTGCCTGGGCCTGGGCCTGGGCCTGGGCCTGGCGCTGGTGGCGTTCCTGGTGCTGTGGACGCGCTTCTCCGCGCTGATCTTCGCGATCTTCTTTCCCTATTCGATGATGGACCTCCAGGAGCTGGTGAACGCCACCCTGTTCACCACCGAGGGGATCTCGTTCCTGGTCGTCGGCACGCTGGTGGGTGGCATGATGGCAACCATCGCCTTTGCTGCCGGCGCCTTCTCGCTGCCGATGCTGCTCGACCGCCGGGTAGGGATGCTTGAGGCCCTGTTCACCGGCGCCGGCCTGTTGCTCGGCTATGTCGGCCTGGCCGTCACCCTGCCGCTGCTTGGCCATGCCAGTTGGCACGCCTATCGCGCCACGATACGGATGCCCTAAACTGTCATCTCAAACCGGAGGAACCGCCATGGTTGTCCTGCAGATCAACTACCGCTTCCAGAACGTCACCGCCGAGGAATGGGCGAAGCGCTACACCGATGCCACCGGGCAGAAATTCCTCGCCGTCGACGGCCTGCAATGGAAAATCTGGCTCGACGGCGAAGCCAACAATGTCGGCGGCATCTACCTGTTCGAGAACCGCGCCAAGGCCCAGGCCTATCTCGACGGCCCGATCGTTGCCGGCATGAAGGCCAACCCGAACGTCGCCGATTTGCGCTTCACCCTGTCGGACGTGCGCGAGCGGATGAGCGCCATCACCCACGCGCCGGTGCCCGGACTCGCCCCCGTCGCCCTGGCCGCGGAGTAAGACCACGATGACGGACGGTTCCAACGAAAAGAAGACCGGGCTGCGCAAAGGCCTTGCCACCTATGGCGACGCCGAATTCTCGCTGTTCATGCGCCGTGTCTTCATCAAGGCGATGGGCTACACCGACGACGCGTTGGACCGCCCGATCATCGGCATCACCGACACCTACAGCGACTTCAACCCCTGCCACGGCAACGTCCCCGACCTGATCGAAGCAGTGAAACGCGGCGTGATGCTGGCCGGCGGGATGCCGATGAAGTTCCCGACCGTTTCGATCCACGAAAGCTTCTCCCACCCCACCAGCATGTTCCTGCGCAACCTGATGGCGCTCGACACCGAGGAGATGGTGCGCGCCCAGCCGATGGATGCGGTGGTGCTGATCGGCGGCTGCGACAAGACCATTCCGGCCCTGTTGATGGGCGCCGCCAGTGCCGACATCCCGGCGATTGTGTTGCCAACGGGACCGATGCTGGTTGGCCACCACAAGGGCGAGGTGCTCGGCGCCTGCACCGATTGCCGCCGCATGTGGGCCGATTTCCGCGCCGGCCGGATCGACGAGGCCGAGATCGACGCCATCTCCGGCCGCCTGGCGCCCACCAAGGGCACCTGCATGGTGATGGGCACCGCCAGCACCGTTGCCTGCATGACCGAGGCGCTCGGCATGTGCCTGCCCGGCGCCGGCTCCGCCCCCGCCACCCATGCCGACCGTATCCGCGCTGCCGAAGCCTCGGGTGCGGCCGCCGTGAAGCTCGCCGCCACCGGGCGCAAACCCAGCGACATCATGACCCCGGCCGCCTTCCGCAACGCCTTCACCGTGCTTCAGGCAATCGGCGGCTCGACCAATGCGGTGATCCACTTCACCGCCGTCGCCGCCCGCCTCGGCATCAGGATCGACATGGCGGCGTTTGACCGCATGGGCCTCGAAGTCCCCGTCCTGGTCGACCTCAAGCCGAGCGGCGAGCACTACATGGAACACTTCCACTGGGCCGGCGCGATGCCGAAGCTGCTCAAGGAAATTTCGTCCCATCTCGACATGACCACGCTGACCGTCGCCGGCGGCAACCTCGCCGAGTACGCCGCCCAGGCCGACGAAGTTCCCGGCCAGACGGTGATCCGCTCGGCCGCGAACCCGATCGCCGTCGGCGGCGGCCTGGCGGTGCTGCACGGCAACCTCGCCCCCGGCGGCGCGCTGATCAAGCGCTCGGCCGCCAGCGAAAAGCTGATGGTCCATGAAGGCCGCGCCGTGGTGTTCGACGGGCTCGCGGACATGGCCGCCCGCCTCGATTCCGACGACCTCGATGTGAACCCGGACGACGTCCTGGTCCTGCGCCTCGCCGGCCCCAAAGGCGCCCCCGGCATGCCCGAGGCCGGCTACATCCCGATCCCGCGCAAGCTCGCCCGGGCGGGCGTCAAGGACATGGTCCGCATCAGCGACGCCCGCATGTCCGGCACCGCCTTTGGCACCATCGTGCTGCACATCACCCCGGAATCCGCCGTCGGCGGCCCGCTCGCCCTGGTGCAGAACGGCGACCGCATCCGCCTGGACGCCACCGGCCGGACCATCGACCTGCTGGTGGACGACGCCGAACTCGCCCGCCGCCGCGCCGAATGGGTGCCGCCGCCGGCCCACCCCGGCAGCGATCGCGGCTACCTCAAGCTCTACATCGACGAGGTCACCGGCGCCGACCAGGGCTGCGACTTCGCCTTCTGTCTGCCGCCGCAAATGCGCTAAGCCCGCATAACAGCAAGAAAGATTCTTCTTTTTGTGAACAAAAAGAAGCAAAAAAACTTTGTTTGATTGCCAGAGGCAAAACCCTGACTTTCCGACCGGCGCCGCGACCACCGGCAAGATTGGTTCGGCCTTGGCGCGCGCGAATGGAAGAAGTTTTTTTGCTTCTTTTTGTTCACAACAAGAAGTCTTCCTTCTCATACCGACCTGTGGAAAGGCCGACTCTTTGAGGATTCCGCCCGGCGCTGATTTCTGATTCGATGTGCCGTGGATCGATTCGCGGAGATCGGATGAGCCGAGCATTGACGATTACACGGACAGAGCACACTGCGGCCGACCT
>JANXSA010000191.1 GCA_025352915.1 Rhodospirillales bacterium
TCCTCACCAACCCCGCTAACCGCCGTCCGCGTGCCAAACGCCTCCACCGCCTCGCGGTAATCCTTGCCCACCCCCAGCGACACGATCAGCAGCAACTTGCCGTCCGGCCCGACAAAATTCAGCGCCCCCCGCGCCCCAACCACCGCCCCAATGGCAACCTCACGCACCCCCGCCATCCCGCTGGCCGCCCCCACCTCGGCCGCCGTCAACTCCCCCGCCGCCAATGCCGCCGGCGAAATCACCAAGCCACCCACCAGCAAAAACGCCCGCCGCCCCACCATCGCCCTACCGCCCAAGAAACGCCCTCCGCACATAGTCATCACCCAACAACTCCTCCCCCGTCCCCCCCAGCACCACCACCCCCTTCTCCATCACATACCCCCGATGCGCGATCTTCAAGGACTGGTGCACATTCTGCTCCACCAGCAACACCGCCACCCCCTCCTCCGCAATCGCCGCAATCAGCCGGAACAACTCCCGCACCCGCAACGGCGCCAGCCCCAGCGACGGCTCATCCAGGATCATCAGCCGCGGCCCGCTCATCATCCCGCGCGCAATCGCCAACATCTGCTGCTCACCGCCCGACAACGACCCCGCAAGCTGCCCCCGCCGCTCCGCCAGCCGTGGAAACAACGCAAAACACTGCTCCGCCGCCCGCGCCACCACCGCCGCCTTCTGGGTAAACCCGCCCATCTGCAGGTTCTCGGCCACCGTCATCTGCGCAAATACCAGCCGCCCCTCCGGCACCAGCGTGATCCCCCGCTTCACCACCACATGGCTCGGCTGCCCCTCCAACGCCTCGCCATCAAACCGCACCGACCCAGATTTCGCCCGCAGCGCCCCCGCCACCACCTTCACCGTCGTCGACTTCCCCGCCCCATTCGCCCCCAACAGCGCGACGATCTCCCCGCGCCCCACCCGGAACGAAACATCCCGCACCGCGGCCACCCCGCTATACGAATACGCCAGCCCGGAAACCTCCAACAACACATCCATCGCGCAACAATACCCCAACCCTCCTAAGGCCGCACCCCCGGCGTCTCCACCTTCAACCCAGCCCCCCGCGCCGCCAGAAACAACTCCAAATCCCCCAACAACCCCTCGTCCCGCCCCAACACCTCCGCCCGCACCCCAGTCAAACAAGCCCGCAACCGCCGAAACAACGACCCCATCCCCTGCCACTCCAGCCGGTAAATCGGATACGCATTGGCATGCCCCTGCACAATCCGCGCCCCCGCCAGCGACTGCCCCGCCAACTGCTCATGGCACTGCGCACACGACAAATTCAGCTGCCCCTGCCGCAACCGGAAAAACGCCTCCCCCCGCGCCACATGCCCCGCCGCCGGCCCGGAGACATCCACCGCAACCGCCATCCCCCGCGACTGCAACCCAATCAGCGCCGTCACCCCCAACATCGCCTCCCCCTCCGGCGCCAACGCCGCCACCCCCTGCCGCTCCACCCGGCACTCATTCACCCGCTGCTCCAAATTGACCACCCGCCCGCGCTCCACCACCGGATACCGCGCCGCCACCCCCCGCATCCCCTCCACCGCCCCATGGCAATCCGCACAACCCTGCCCCCAAACCGCCGCCCCCTGCTGCACCCACAAGAACGCCGGATTGGCCAAATCATCATCCTGCATCGCCCGCACCTGCGGCCCCGCATCGTCATACCCCGACCGCTTCTCCTCCGCCGCGCCCAGCAGTCCCAAGCAGACAAGCACAAGCAAGAATCTTCTTTTTGTGAACAAAAAGAAGCAAAAAAACTTCATCCATTGGCACGCGCCCAAACGGATAAAAGTTTTTTGGTTCTTTTTTTCAAAAAAGAACATCTTCCTTAACTTACCGAAATGCTAACCTCCTCGCGCCCCTCCCCGCCCCGATCATCCACCCACCGCAAAACCATCGTCCCGCTACGCCCGAGCCGAGCCGAAAACGCCAGATACGGATTGGCCGAAATCGCCGGATGCAGCGTCGCCGAAAACACCTCCTCGCCATCCACCGCGCATTCGAACCGGTTGATGATATCCTGCGCCACCACCATCCCCATCGCATCGCGCCGAAACCCCGTCTCCATCGCATGCTGGATCAGGATGCGCACCTCAAACGCCACCCCCGCCCGAACCTCCCGCGGCACATTCAACAACGGCCGAACCATCAAAGCCCCCTAATCATCCAGACAAGCCGACAACGTCACCAACACGCTCACGCTGTCATGCCAGCACGACCCATCGGCAAACACCGCCACCGCATGAACCGTCTGCGACGTCGCCAGCCGTATCCGCGTCGCCACCTTCCCCCCGCCCGACAGCCGCCCAAACCGAAAATGCGCCACCCCCGGCCGAGGATTCCCATCGGCAAACACATGAATATCCGTCAACACCGCCCCCGCTGGCACCTCCGCCCCCACCGAAATCCCCACCGCATTCCCATTCTCCACCAACTCCGGCACCGCCAACCTTACACGCCCGGCCCGCACCACCCCCCCGCCAGCCACCGCCCGGATCAGCGCCTCCACCTCCCCAGGCTTCGCCCGCACCCCCGCCGGCAGCACAACCCCCGCCGCCGCCATCAGCACAAAAGCCCGCCGCGGCAACACCATCATTCCTCCCTCAACCCCACCAGAAACGCCACCGCATCCTCAATCTGCTGCGCCGTCAGCACCCCCCGCCCGCGCCACGCCGCCCCCACCCGCACCAGCCCCTCGCTGCGAAAAT
>JANXSA010000198.1 GCA_025352915.1 Rhodospirillales bacterium
CGCCGCGGCGAAAGCCCGCGGCAAACGCCTTGGTCGCCAGCTGGGGCACCGACCAGTGTCGGATCGCCTAGCGCCCAAGGTGCTGGTGCTTGCCGCCCAGGGTCGCAGCTATCGCCTGATTGGCCGCGAGTTGGGGCTCAGCAAGAACACCGTCTGTAGCGCGACACGAAGGATGTCCGGCTGGCGACACGACGGATGGCCGGTCGCTGCGCCGGTTGCTGATAGTGCGGCTGAGGCGCGGCAACAAGAAGATATGTCACCGCGCATGACGAACGGTTGAGCACGTCGGTTGTTTTATTGGTTGGTGTCGCGCTTGGTGTCGCTCAGGGGTTTTGGTTTACGGGCGGCGCGCTCGACGGCGACGCGACGACGGTAGCTTTCGACGTTCATCTCGAAAATCGTTGAATGGTGAACCAGGCGATCGACGGCCGCGAGTGTCATGGCGGCATCCGGGAAGACGCTGGTCCACTCGCCAAAGGGATGGTTTGCCGTCACCATCAGGCTGCGCCGTTCGTAGCGGGCAGCTATCAACTCGAACAATACCGAGGTTTCGGCTTGGTCTTTGCGGACGTAGCAGAGATCATCCAGGATCAGCAGGTGGTATTTGTCCAGCTTCTCGATGGCGCTTTCCAGCGACAGTGATTGCCTGGCCTGCTGCAAGCGTTGCACCAGGTCAGTGGTGCGCGTGAACAGGACGCGGTAGCCGTTCTCGACCAGAGCGTGCCCGAATGCGGCGGCGAGATGGGATTTGCCGGAGCCGCTCGGGCCGAACAGCAGCACCGTGCCGCCGGTGGCGATCCAGCCGTCGCCGCTGGCCAGGGCGTTGACATGGGCCCGGCTGATCATCGGCAGGGCGGCGAAGTCGATGCCATCCAATGTCTTGCCCGGTGGCAGCCGCGCCTCGATCAGGTGACGCTGGATACGTCGTTGGGAACGCTCGGCCAGCTCCAATTCCGCCAGCGTGGCCAGCAGTCGCGCGGCGGGCCAGCCTTCCCGGTCCGCCCGCTCGGTGAAGGCGGGCCACAAAGCGGTGATGGTCGGCAGCCGCAGCTCGTTGAGCAGCAGCGGCAGGCGCGCGGTGTCGACCTTGATGGTGTCGCTGATCGTGCCGCTCATGCGGCGGCTCCCATGAAGGGCAGCAGCGCGTCGTAGCTGGCCACCGGAGGGAGGTGGACCACGATATCGGGCAGCGTCCCGGGGATCGCGGCGAACCGCGCCCGCAACGCCGTCAGATCGACGGTGAAGCGGGATGGCGTGCCGATGGCCGGCTCGTCGCACATCTGCTCAGCCAAGGCCGCGGCAAGCTCGGCCTCGCAGCCACGCTCATGGGCGAGCGCCAGAAGGGCCACCACCGTCTTGCAGGCGGCGCGCGCATCGCCCGCGGCCAGCAACCTTTCCCAGGCCTGCCGGTAAGCCGGGCGGGGGAACAGCGCGTCGCGGTAGACCAGGTTGAGCAGCGCCATCGGCTTGCAACGCAGGCTGTGGATGACATGGCGGTAGTCGATCACGTGACCATGGCGTCCGGCACCGTGGCCGCGACCTCGGCGCAACGTCAGCAACGGGCTGTTGTCGCCGAGGAAGCATTCCAGCCGATCATCATACAGCCGGACCCGCAGCCGAAAGCCGATCAGGCGCGAGGGCACGGTGTAGAACACCTTGCGTAGGACAAAGCCGCTGCTGGAGGTCACGAACACGGTGGCCTCGTCGTAGTCGGTGGCGCGCCGGGTTGGCAGCTTGCCCAGGGCTGCGCATTCCAGTCGCACCATCTTGCCCCGGCGGGCGTTGCGGCGGCCGATGAAGTCGGCGACCCAGGCGCGGTAGTCCTCGAGGCTGGCGAAGTCGATGCCGCCACGCAGCAGCAGGGCCTGCTCGACGCCGCGCTTGAGATGTCCGTGCTGGCTTTCCACGGAGCCGTTCTCGTGCGCGATGCCGGCGTTGTTGCGGGTCGGCGTCATGCCGTAATGGGCGCAGAAAGCCTCGTAACGGCGGGTCTGGTCGAGGCGGACATCATCATCGAGATTGCGGAACGCGGCGGAGAGGCTGTCGGAGCGGTGCTCGCGCGGCACGCCGCCCAGGCTCCACAAGGCGTTCTGCAACCCGACCGCCAGCGCGGTGTAGCTCTCGCCCCCGAGCACCGGCTCGGCATGTTCCCAGGCGGAGTAGGCCAGCACGAAGTGATACAGCCGGTGATCGAACGGCTGGCCGGCGATGCTGACGGCCAGGGCACCCATGTCGGTGAAATCCGACAGGCCTTGCTGTCCGGGGACGTGATCCTGCCGGAAGATCACCGCGCGGTCGGCGCCGTGTTTAGCGCCCCAGGCGCGCACGCGTCGCTCCAGGCTGCGCCGCAGGCGATCCCAGTCGTGATCGGGATGACGGCGTTGCATCTCCTCCAGCAGGGTGACTGGGCGCAGGCCGGGTTTGGCCTCGAGCATGGGGCGGATCTCGCCGTCCCACAGGCCGAGGAACGGATCGGCGGTGGTGCGGGAGCGTCGCTGTTCGGCCGCCTGGCCTGGTGGGAGACGGTGCCTGGTCTCGACGCGGCGGCCGGTGCGCTCGCTGAAGCCGGCCTTGGCGGCGGCCACGAACTGGGGATGGTGGAGACGCGAAGCCATGAAGAGCCTCATCTGCTGAGGGGTGACGTGTTGTCCGGGCACTTCGGTCCTCGTCTTGGTCGTCGAGGAGCCGATCCTGCCCGCACACGCCGCGGCCCGCGGACACGGAGGCTAACCCGCGTCGCCGGTTTGGCAGGCTTGCAGCCGGGCTTCGCCCGTCCCGCAGCCTGCCAAACCGGCCATCCGTCGTGTCGCTAACCGGCCATCAGCCGTGTCGCGCTACAATGATCAGATTGAGACTCGCGCCCTGGCGGCGTGACCCAGTGAAACCAGCCTCCGACAAACCCGACGCGATTCATCCACCAAAGGCAGGCTCCGGGGGTCAAACTGTTCGCTCGATAGGACGGAGACGTTGCCGGGATTTCTGTTCGATCAGGTCGG
Source organism: Rhodospirillales bacterium (assembly GCA_025352915.1). GTDB lineage: Bacteria > Pseudomonadota > Alphaproteobacteria > Acetobacterales > Acetobacteraceae > CAMDGX01. The sequence goes on from JANXSA010000198.1 coordinate 2,997, forward strand.
CGTAGCTCATTGCGGCCTCAACTTGCCCAGTTCTCCTGTAGTTCTGCTCCACGATATCGGCGGAAATTCCCAGCATGCTCGCGGCCAGCCCCGGACTGCCGGGGAGGTACAACGCTGCACCGGTGGCGACGGAATGCCGGAAGCAATGCGGCCCGAAGCCTTGGCCGAAGCGCTTGCGCGACCGCTCGAAAACCTGATTCTGGATTCCCTTGGCAGTTAGCGGCCCACCATGCCGAGCCACCCAGAATGCATCGTGCGTGAGCCTGTTCAGCAGCTGCGGCCGCACGACGCCAAGGTAATGCCGAA
>JANXSA010000251.1 GCA_025352915.1 Rhodospirillales bacterium
TTCTGGCAAGCACGACAATTCGGTGATCGGGGTTGCCAACAAGGATTATGATGCCGCCGCGATCGCCAATTCGGTGATGGTGCGGATGATCGAGCGCCGCGTCGTTGATGGTGCCAAGCTGCGCTCGATCTACAAGTCGCAGACGTTTCCGACGACGGGGTATGGCCATGCCTATAACCTGAAGCCGGAGCTGGCGGCGAAGGTGCGGGAGGCGTTCTTCACCTTCAACTGGGAGGGGACCGCGCTGCTGAAGGAGTTCGAGAAATCGAGCCCGCCGCAGCAGAAGTTCATGCCGATCACCTTCAAGCAGCACTGGCAGGTGGTGCGCGACATCGATACGGCGATGAACGTGTCGTATGCCTGCAAGTGAGCCGATGCTGCGGATACGAGGCCTGACCAAGACCTATCGCGGCGGCGACCGGGCGCTGGACGGAGTCGATCTGGATGTGCCGCGCGGGCAGTTGATGGCGCTGATCGGGCCGTCGGGGGCGGGGAAATCGACGCTGATCCGTTGTGTCAACCGGCTGGTGGAACCGAGTGCGGGCACGATTGCGGTGGATGGTGCGGCGGTGACCGGGCTGGGTGGTGGCGCGCTGCGGGCGGCGCGGCGGCGGATGGGGATGATTTTTCAGGAATATGCGCTGGTCGAGCGGCTGACGGTGATGGAGAACGTGCTGTCGGGGCGGCTGGGGTATGTGGGTTTCTGGTCCAGTTGGTTGCGGCGGTTTCCGCAGAAGGATGTGGACGCGGCGTTCCGGCTGATCGAGCGGGCGGGGCTCGGGGGGATGCATGACAAGCGGGCCGACCAGCTTTCGGGTGGGCAGCGGCAGCGGGTGGGGATTTGCCGGGCGTTGATCCAGGACCCCGCGTTGTTGCTGGTGGATGAGCCGACGGCGAGTTTGGATCCGAAGACGTCGCGGCAGATCATGCGGTTGCTGGTGGAGCTGTGTGCGGAGCGGCAGCTGGCGGCGATTGTGAATATTCATGACGTGGCGCTGGCGCAGATGTTTGTGCAGCGGATTGTCGGGCTGCGGGCTGGGCGGATTGTGTTTGATGGCACGCCGGCGGAACTGACGACCGGGATGCTGACGGAGATATATGGCGCGGAGGACTGGGCGGCGACCAGCGCCGCGGGGGATGATGAGGACGACGCGACCCCGCAGGCGCGGGCGATCGCCGCACGGCTGGCGGAAGAGGCGCGATGAGCGCGGGTGTCACCGGCCAGCGCTGGCGTCCGCCGCCGCTGATCGTCAACCCGTGGCTACGGTGGGCTATTTATGGCGGGGGTGGGCTGTACCTGGCGCTGGCGCTGGGCACGTTGCAGGTCAATTGGGGGCGGGTGGCCGAGGGGCTGGTGCGGGGTTGGGCGTTTGTGGCGGCGTTCGGCAACCCGGATTTCAGCTCGCGCTGGGGCGAGATTTCCGAGGGGATGATCGAGAGCCTGACGATGACGGTGGTGGCGACGGTGGTGGGGGTGGCGATCTCGCTGCCGGTGGGGTTGGGGGCGGCGCGGAATTTGGCGCCGTTGCCGGTGTATCTGGTGTGCCGCGGGATCATCGCGGTGTCGCGCTCGTTTCCCGAGATCATCGTGGCGATCCTGTTCGTGAAGATGTTCGGGTTCGGGCCGCTGGCGGGGATGGTGACGCTGGCGTTTGCCACCATCGGGTTCATGGCCAAGCTGTTGGCCGAGGATTTGGAGGATATCGACGAGGCGCAGGTGGAGGCGGTGCGGGCGGCGGGGGCGAGTTGGCCGCAGCTGATGGTGTATGCGGTGCAGCCGCAGGTGTTGCCGCGGTTCATCGGGCTGTCGGTGTATCGGCTGGACATCAATTTCCGCGAGAGTGCGGTGATCGGGATTGTCGGGGCGGGGGGAATTGGAGCGACGTTGAATACTTCGTTCGACCGGTATGAGTTTGGTACCTCGGCGGCGATTTTGTTGCTGATCATCGGGATTGTGATGATGGCGGAGTATTCGTCCGGCATTATTCGCAAGCGGTTGCAGTAATGCCGGTGCACACCCTTCCTTCCCGGCAGGTTGGCTGGCAGCGCCGGACGATGGTGGCGCGGATGATGCGCTGGTTCGGCTGGCTGCTTGGCGTGCTGGTCACTGTGCAGTGCTGGCAGATCATGAACGAGGATACGATCTGGGAGTTCGTCTATGACGCGCCGGCGCAGGCGGGCGACCTGTTGGGGCGGATGTGGCCGCCGCGCTGGTCGGTGCTGGACAAGCTCTGGGTGCCGCTGTGGGACACGCTGAACATGGCGACGCTGGGCACCGGGCTGGGGGTGGTGCTGGGGGTGCCGGTGGCGTTCCTGGCGGCGCGGACGACGACGCCGAGTGTTTCCATCGTACGGCCGATCGCGTTGCTGGTGATTGTGGCCTCGCGGTCGATCAACTCGCTGATCTGGGCGTTGCTGCTGGTGACTGTGATGGGGCCGGGGGTGCTGGCGGGGATCATCGCGATTGCGCTGCGCTCGATCGGGTTCATCGGCAAGCTGTTGTATGAGGCGCTGGAGGAGGTGGATGGCCGCCAGATCGAGGCGATCACCGCGACCGGGGCGTCGGGGCCGCAGCGCATCGCCTATGGCTTCGTGCCGCAGATCATGCCGGTGTTTGCCGGCATATCGGTTTATCGCTGGGACATCAATATTCGCGAATCGACGGTGCTGGGGCTGGTGGGTGCGGGGGGGATCGGGTTGCAGCTGAATGCCAGCGTGTCGCGGCTGGCGTGGCCCGAGGTAACGGTGATGTTTATTGCTATCCTCTGCACGGTTGCGGTTTCCGAGTGGGTTTCGGCCAAGGTGCGCGCCGCCATCATCTGATCCGGTCAAGCCTTGCGCGAAACGCATGCTTGACGCCACCCCCGGCCATGGCGGAGGTTGGCACCATAAGCAACCAAGCCCGACCAATCCGGGCGCAGGGGGGACTCCGAGATGCGTCTGGCACGACGACTGGCAGGGCTTGGCCTTGCTGCTGCGGCATTGATCGGCTTCGCGTCTGGGTCCGAGGCCCAGGAGAAGAAGTTCAAAATTGGCGTGATCTATGACTATTCCGGCCCGCTGGCCGGCGGCGGATCGAGCCTGCATGGGCTCGGCGCCAAGATCATGATCGAGCATTTCCAGTCCAAGGGGCCGATCGAGGGCTATACCGTGGAGGCGATCTATGCCGACGCGCAGAGCAAGCCCGAGGTGGCGATCAATGAGGCGGTGCGGCTGATCGAGCAGGAAAAGGTCGACATGCTGCTCGGCTTCTTCTCGTCGGCGCAGTGCGTGCCGGTGGCCGGACGCATCGAGCAACTCGGCAAGTTCATGTGGATCACCACCTGCATTTCGACCGCCGTGCTGGAGAACCGCAACTACAGGAACGTGTTCCGCGCCCAGCCGATGGGCCAGCATTTCGGCGTGGCTTCGACCGACATGGTGGCCGGCTATGCCCAGGAGAAGTTCGGCAAGGCGCCGAAGGACCTGCGGGTGGCGATCATCCACGAGGACGGCGCCTATGGCGTGGACGTGGCGAAGGGCAACGAGGCCGGCGCTGCCAAGCACGGCCTCAACGTGGTGCTCAAGGAGGGGTATGCGGCGACCGCGCCCGACCTTTCGGCGCTGGTCACCAAGCTGCGGCGCGCCCGTCCGGACGTGATCCTGCACACCGGCTACAACCCCGACATCTCGCTGTTCCTGCGCCAGGCGCGCGAGGGCGGGCTGAAATTCGGCGCGCTGGTCGGCCACGGCGCCGGCTATGGTGTGCCGGAGAAGCTGCGCGAGGCGCTGGGCAAAGACTTGGTCGGGTTCTTCAACGTCGACCCGATCTCGATCTGGGAAGGCAACCAGGCTGCGCTGACCCCGGACCTGCCGCCGATGGTGAAGATGGTGGGCGAGGCCTATGACAAGGCGCAGCCCGGCAACCAGCGCTCGGCGCATGTCGGCATGTCGGCGAGCAATGTCTACCTGTTCTTTCAGCACGTGCTGCCGCGCGCGATCAAGGCGCATGGCGGGGTGAGTGCCGCGGCG
>JANXSA010000267.1 GCA_025352915.1 Rhodospirillales bacterium
GGGAGGTTGTGGCGGCGATCGCGTTGCGCGCGCGCGTCGAGGCGGCGCGGCTGGCCATGCGCCCAGCCATCGATTCGCAGAATTCTATCGAATCGTCATGATTCAGACGTCGACAACCCCTTGGCGCCGCAGCATTGCCTCGGTATAAGCCGCGCCGAGTGGAAGGCCCGGGGGGCAGCAAGCTGCTTCCTTGGCCGGAAGTTGCTTCGAGACAGCCCCTGCCGGCCGCAACGCCGCAGGATTACCACCCGATGATGGTCACTCTGCCCCCTGACTACGTGCCTTCGGACTCGGAAGATTTCATGAGTCCGCTTCAAGTAGAATTCTTTCGCCAGAAGCTCTTACGCTGGCGAGCTGATCTTTTTCGTGAGGCTGACGGGACGCTGGCCAGCCTGTCTGAGGGCGGCATCACCGAAGCCGACATCACCGATCGGGCCAGCGTCGAGACCGATCGGGCGCTGGAACTGCGCACCCGCGACCGCGCCCGCAAGCTGATCAACAAGATCGACCAGGCGCTGTCGCGCATCGATACCGGCAGCTACGGGTTTTGTGAGGAAAGCGGCGAGCCGATCGGGCTGCGCCGGCTGGCCGCGCGGCCGATCGCCACGCTATCGATCGAGGCGCAGGAGCGGCATGAGCGCATGGAGCGGGTGCACCGCGACGACTGAGGCGAACCGGCCGAGCGATCGGTTATGGCTTTCCGCTTTATGTCAGGGCGGAATCTGCTCTAGAACCCGGATATCGGCACCTGCCAAGGGTGCGTCACCGGGAGATACGCCATGATCCGTCGCCGCCATCTGTTGGGCGCCACTGCCGGGCTGCTTGCAGCCCCCGCCATTGTCGAGAAGGTTGGCGCGCAGTCGGCCTTTGACTGGAAACAGTTCAAGGGCACCAAGATCGAGGTGAATTTCGGCAAGTCGCCGCGCCCGGACGTGCTGCAGGCCAAGCAGAAGGAATTCGAGGAGCTTACCGGCATCAAGGTGGGCTTCGAACAGATCCCCGAGCAGCAGCAGCGCCCGAAGATCGCGCTGGAGTTGGCTTCCGGCCGGCCGAGCTTCGATGTGGTGAACGTGTCGATGCACGTGCAGAAGAAGCTGGTGGAGAAGGGCGGCTGGCTGGAAGACCTGCGGCCGCTGCTGGCCGATCCCAAGATGACGATGCCGGATTTTGACCTGGCCGATTTTGCCGCCCCGGCGATGCGGGCGAATACCGCGGATGACGGCACGCAGATGGCGATCCCGATCAACCAGGATCTGTTCATCCTGTTCTACAACAAGACTTTGCTGGCGGAGAAGGGGGTCGCGGTTCCGACCAACCATGACGAGCTGATGGCCGCCGCGCTGAAGTTGACGGACAAGGCGAAGGGGGTTTCGGGCTTTGTCGGGCGCGGGCTGAAGAATGCCAACCTGCCGCTATACACGACGTTCCTGCTGGGTCATGACCAGGAGACAATCACCGCCGATGGCAAGACGCTGCTGATGGACACGCCGGCGGCGGTGGCGGCGGGCGAATACTACGCCAAGCTGCTGCGCGAGGCCGGACCGGCCGGGATTGTCGGCTTCAACTGGAGCGAGTGCCAGACCACCTTTGCCCAGGGCCGGGCGGCGATGTGGCTCGACGGGGTCGGGTTCTCGGCGCCGCTGATGGATAAGGCGAAGTCGCGGGTGTCGGACACGGTGGGCTTTGCCGTGGTGCCGCGCGGGCCAAAGGCGCATCACTCGGCGACCTTCATCGAAGGCGTGGGCGTGGCGCGCGGGGCCAAGAACAAGGGCGGCGCCTGGCTGTATGTGCAGTGGGCGACCAGCAAGGCGATGTGCCTGGAATTCCTGCGCACCGGCTCGGGCACGCCGCCGCGCGCCAGCGCCTATGGCAATGTCGATGTGGTGAAGAACAGCATCTTCCCCCAGGAGTGGTTCGACACGGTGCAGGCGTCGCTGAAGATCGCCCGCTCCGGCCTGCCGGTGATCGTTGGCGTGACCGAGTTCCGCGACGTGTTCGGGGTGGCGTTGACCAACACCATCAGCGGCGCGGATGTGAAGACGGAGCTGAGCAAGGCCACCGAGACCTTCAAGCCGGTGCTGGCCAAGGAGCTGTCGTCCTGACGGTCTGACTGACGCGCGAACCAAGGCGGCCGGGGAGCAACCCCGGCCGCGCTCTCCAGGGAGGAGAACCACGATGATCCGCCGCCGCCATGTCCTCGGCGCCGCCACAGCGCTGCCGATGTTTTCGATCGTCCAGCGCGCCAATGCGCAGAGCAAGTTCGACTGGATGATGGCCCGCGGGGCCAAGATCGAGGTCAATTTCCAGAAGGGCCCGAACGCCGACGTGCTGGAGCGCAAGCACAAGGAATTCGAGGCTTTGACCGGGATCAAGGTCGGCTCCGAGCAGATCCCCGAGCAGCAGCAGCGGCCGAAGGTGGCGCTGGAGCTGTCGACCGGGCGGCCGACCTTTGATGTGGTGAGCGTGGCGCTGCATGTGCAGAAGCGGCTGGTCGAGCGCGGCCGCTGGATGGAAGACTTGCGCAGCTGGATCAACAATCCGGCGGTGACTTCGCCCGAATTCGATTTCGCCGATTTCGCGGCACCGGGCTTGCGCTGGGGCACGGCGGCGGATGGCAGCATTCATACGCTGGCGACCAACCATGACGTGTGGCTGATGTTCTGGAACAAGGCGCTGTTTGCCGAAAAGGGCGTGGCGTTCCCCAAGACCATGGACGAGATGCTGGTGGCGGCGCGCACGTTGACCGATAAGTCCAAGGGTATCTACGGGTTTGTCGGCCGCGGGCTGAAGAATGCCAACCTGCCGCTGTATACCTCGCTGCTGATGGGTCAGGATCAGGATACCATCAGCAAGGACGGCAAGACGCTGCTGATGGATACGCAGGAGGCGATCTGGGCCGGCGAGCTTTACAAGAAGCTGCTGACCGAGGCCGCGCCACCGGGCTCGGTGGGGTTCAACTGGAGCGAGAGCCAGACCAGTTTCAGCCAGGGCAAGGTGGCGATGTGGATTGATGGCATCGGCTTCTCCGCGCCGCTGATCGATCCCGCCAAGAGCCGGATTGCAAAGGATGTCGGCTTTGCGCCGGTGCCGGCGGGCCCGAAGGCACAGCATTCGGCGACGTTCTGCTCGGGTTTCTCGATCCCGGTGGCGTCGAAGAACAAGCTGCCGGCGTGGCTGTATATGCAGTGGGCGGCGAGCAAGGAGATCGGCAAGGAGCAGATCCGTGTTGGCGCCGGCACACCCCCGCGCGCGAGCGTGTGGCAGGACGAGGCGATGCAGAAGGCCAGCCCGTTCCCGAAGGATTATTTCGAGACCTCGGTGGCCTGCCAGAAGATCGGCCGGCCTGGCCTGCCGGAGATCGTGGCGGTCACCGAGTTCCGCGACGTGTACGGCATCGCGCTGACCAATACGCTGAGCGGTGGCGATGTGAAGGCCGAGCTGACCAAGGCGAACGAAGCGTTCAAGCCGATTCTGGCCAAGGAATTGGCGGGCTAAGCGCGCCGCGGCCCCTCTCGCGCGATGCGGGAGGGGTGGGGCGGGAGGGCCGAGGGCGGCTCAGAACGGCAGCACGATATCCAGCACCTGCTGGCCCCAGCGCGGGGTTTGCAGGTCGGTGAGCTGACCGCGTCCGCCATAGGCGATGCGGGCCTCGGCCATGCGGTCGTGGCGCACCGTGTTGTCGCTGGCGATGTCCTGCGGGCGGATCACGCCGGAGACGGCGAGTTCGCGCAATTCGGCGTTCACCCGGACTTCCTGGCGCGCGGCGACCACGAGGTTGCCGTTCGGCAGCACCTGGGTGATCACGCCGGCGAGTTTCAGGGTGACGGTTTCGTCGCGCTTCATCTCTCCGGTCCCCGCGTTGCCGTTGGCGCTACTCATGCTGACCAGCTTGTCCAAGTTGGCCCCAGTCAGCAGGCGCGGGATGGCGGTGGTTTCCAGGCCGAGCAGGTTTGGCAGGCCGAGGCTTTCGCTGCCCTTGCGATCGGCGGTGGTGTTGT
>JANXSA010000281.1 GCA_025352915.1 Rhodospirillales bacterium
CCACTGATGGCCAAGCGCACCGACAAGGCCCACACTGTCTACGACTACCGCGCCAGCACGGCGCCGGCCGACACCTCGCCGTTCAGCGCCGACTGGGTCGCCTTCGCCCGCTTCGCGGCGACGCCGCAGGCGGTGGCCAAGCTGGCCGAGGCGCTGGCCGGCGCGCCCGGTGCCGCGCTGGTGGCCGCCGGGGCCAAGCGGGTGCGGCTGGCCGAGCGCGGCCGCGACCATCCGCGCAACCCGACGCATCGCCCGGGCTGCATCATCGTCGCCGAATGGGGCACGGAGCCACCGGCATCGGCCGACATGGGCCGCTTCGTCGCCGCGCAGATCGACACCAGCGGGCTCGACAGCTTCGTCGGCTACCGGCTGTTCCCCTGGCCGGACGCGCCCCGCACTTGATCACCACAAGTCGTTTGCGCCCGCTGCTGCTGGTGGCTCTGCCGGCGGCCTTCCTGTTCATCTTCTTCGTCCTGCCGAACGCCTTCCTGCTCGCCGCCAGCTTCCTGAAGTCGGACGCGCAGATGCTCACCGACGAGCGCACGCTGGAGAATTACGGCTTCCTGTTCGGCCGCCCGCTCTATCGCGCCGCCCTGCTGCGCACCTTCGTGATCGGTGGGCTGGTCGGCGCGCTGGTGGTGGTGCTGGCCTATCCCATGGCGTTCTTCCTGGCGCGCACCACCAGCCGGTGGAAGGGCCCGCTGATCGCGCTGGCTCTGGCCCCGCTGCTGGCCAGCGTGGTGGTGCGCACCTATGGTTGGTGGGTGCTGCTGAACCGCGAGGGCGCGTTGAACGACCTGCTGCGGGCATTGGGCCTGACCACCGGCCCGCTGGTGATGCTGCCCTCGGTCGGCGCGATCGTCGTCGGCCTCACCCATTCGCTGCTGCCCTTCGGCGTGCTGACCATCCTCAGCGCCCTGAACGGCATCAACCCCAATCTCGAACGTGCCGCGCTCAGCCTGGGCGCCAGCCGCACCCGCACCTTCCTCAACGTCACCCTGCCGCTCTCGGCCGGGGGCGTCGCCGGCGGCTTCCTGCTGGCCTTCGCGCTCGCCATCAGCGCCTATGCGACGCCCACCATCCTCGGCGGCCCGGCCACCGAGACGATGGCCACCTTGATCTACAAATTCATGGTCTCGCTGATGGACTGGTCGATCGGCTCGGCGCTGGGGACGATCCTGATCCTCAGCTCGATGGCGCTGATCGCCATCGGCACCATGCTCGGCGCCCGCCGGGCAACGGTGTAGCGATGCGGACCCGCAACATCCCCTGGGCCATGCTGCGCGGCACCGTGGTACTGCTCTACCTGTTCATCCTGGTGCCGATCGTCATCACCGTGTCGGTGTCGTTCAACGCGGTGAACCAGTCGAAATTCCCCCCCCTCGGCTTTTCCCTCCGCTGGTGGGCTGACGCCATGTCCGCCCGCTGGCTGCAGCCGCTGGCCTTCAGCATCGAGTTGGGATTGGTGGCGGCAGTGCTGTCGATGCTGCTCGGCATGCCGCTGGCCTTCGCCCTGGTCCGACACCGCTTCCCCGGCCGCGACGCGCTGACCACGCTGGCGCTCGGCCCCCTCGCCCTGCCCGCCCTGGTCACCGGGATCGGCCTGCTGCAATTCATCCACGCCGCCGGCCTGGGCTTCCTGTTCGGCTTCCCCACCCTGCTGATCGGCCATGTGCTGATCTGCCTGCCCTTCTCGGTGCGCACCACGGCGATCAGCCTGCGCGCCATGCCGCCCAACCTGGAACTCGCCGCCCTCAGCCTGGGCGCCACGCCGTCCACGGTGCTGCGCGAGATCACCCTGCCGCTGGTCAAGAGCGGCGTCTTCGCCGGCGGGGTCTTTGCCTTCATCCACTCCTTCACCGATTACAGCATCTCGCTGTTCCTCTCCCGCCCGGGCACGCAGCCGATCACCATCACCATCCTCAGCTTCCTTGAATACGGCTTCGCCCCCACCCTGGCCGCCGTCGCCGCGCTGACCCTGGTGGTGCCGCTGGTGCTCATTGCCATCGTCCAGCGCGTGTTCCGCATCGGCGACTTCCTCTACGCGGAGAATGCCCGTGGCTGATGCTGCCGTATCCCTGCGCGGGGTCCGCAAACTGTTCGGCAGCGCCGCCGCTGTCGACGGCATCGACCTCGATGCGCAGCAGGGCGAGTTCCTGACCCTGCTTGGCCCGTCGGGCTGCGGCAAGACCACGACGCTGAACATGATCGCCGGCTTCCTGCACCCCGATGCCGGATCGATCCATCTGGCCGGGCGCAAGGTCGACGACCTGCCGCCATTCCGCCGCGATATCGGCCTGGTGTTCCAGGACTACGCGCTGTTCCCGCACATGACGGTGGCCGAGAACGTCGCCTTCGGCCTGCGCATGCGCCGTGTCGACAAGGCGGAGATCGCGAAACGGGTGGCCGCCGCCCTCGATCTCGTCAAGCTCACCGGCCTCGACGACCGCCGCCCGCTGGCCATGAGCGGCGGCCAGCGCCAGCGCGTCGCCCTGGCCCGTGCCTTGGTAATAAACCCCAAAGTGCTGCTCCTGGACGAACCGCTGAGTAACCTCGACCTGAAGCTCCGTGAGACCATGAGGCTCGAGATCACCGAGGTGCAGCGGCGGACGGGCGTCACCACCATCCTGGTCACTCACGACCAAGGCGAGGCACTGGTGATGTCCGATAGGATCGCGGTGATGAACCGTGGTCGTATCGAGCAGGTTGCCGACGCGCGCACCATCTACGAACGCCCCGCTACGCGCTTCGTCGCCCAGTTCATCGGCAACATGAACCTGCTGGATGTGGTTGCAGTCGGCCCAGGCGGCGGCACGACCTGCGCAGTCCGTTTTGGTGCGCAGACGCTCACCGTAGCCGCACCGCAGAAACTGGAGGCGGAGCAGCACGTTTTGCTCGCGTTCCGCCCGGAGCGCAGTACGCTACTGGCCAGGCCGAAGGACGACGCGGCGCTGGAACTGGCCGGAACCGTCCGGCAGCATGTCTATTTGGGCACGCGTACCGAAGTGCATGTGAAGCTGACCAATGGCGCAAGCTGCGTGGTCGAGCTAGCCAACGACCGGGGGGGTACGCCGCCGGCAATCGGGTCGGCCGTCACGGTACGGATCGATGCCGCAGACTGCACCGCCTATCCGACCGAGAGTTGCGGCTGATCAATAGTTGAGATCGGCATTGACCTCACAGTCGTCACCAGAAATGTCGACGATTTCGTCCGGGCCGAGATCGCCGTGATCAATCCCGGGAAGACCATCGCGGCAGCGCGACGCACGGAGTCCTTGGTCTCGAGCAGCTACAGTTCGCCCCGAGTTCCCTTTCTTATAGCGCGGCGCCGACCATCAGCCGCACCGGCCCGACAGGCAGCGTCTGTCGATCCATGCCGTTGAGTTGCGCCGCCACCTCGCGTGAATAACCCTCCAGAACATCAACCACGCCCCCATTTCTTCTATGCAAGTAGTCCATTGAATTGGCTGGCCTGTGAGACGGCCTTTTCGAAGGCCGCCATAAGCAGGGTGAGCCTGTGCTCGGGCATGTTGGGGATGAGTTCGTAGAGCATGCAGCCCTGTCGGAACAGCGAATGGCTGCGGGTCTTGGATACCCATCGCGTCAATCAGCACAGGCGCAGGTATCGGAATGCCCCCTTGGGGTGAACGATCCGCCGCCTGGAAGTGATCGTTCATTGCGGATCGACGTCCCCTGGCGCCAGCTCCTTGAGCGGCCGGCTAAGCGGTGGTTGCGGCCTGCGGCGCCGCCGCCCATCAACTGGGTGCGTATACCGCCCCCCATAACGTTGAAATCAACAGCGCAATCCCCCTGAAAGCCGACGCATGCGCAGGTCGAGTGCGTCGCGGGCGCCGTACCAGCGTAGCAGGGCGGCGAGCGACGGTTGTGCGAGCGCGTGCCAGGGGATCGGCCGCAGCGGGGTATCGGGCAGCATCCATGTGCGGTCGGGCTGGCCGAGCACCCGTAGGCTGGCGTCGAGGCCCAGCAGGGTGCCGAGCGCGATGCCGCGGCCGTTCAGCCCGACCGCCGCCAGCAATCCGGGAGCGAGGCGGTGCATGTGGGGGAGCTGGTCCAAGGTCATGCCCACCCAACCCGCAACCGTGCTCTCCCATCGCGGTGGCGGCAGGTGGGGAAACAGCACGTGAACGCGCCGCGTTGCCGCGGCGGCGTCGGGTTGGCCGCCATTGCGCCCGACCGGGCCGGGAATGCTGAGATGCAGCCGGCCGTCGCTTCGCAGGCGGATGCCGGAATACAGCCGCCGCGTGTCGGTCAGCGCCTGGCCACCTGGCAGCACGCCGGCGCGCTCATCCTGGGACAGCGGTGCGCTGACGATCTGGTAGGCCCGCAGCGGCACCATCGTGCGGCGCAGGCCAGGCCAGAGGTCGTCGCTGTAGCTGTCGGTCGCCAGCACGACATGCGGGGCGAGCGCGACCGCGTCGGCCGTACGCAGCCGCCAGTCCGGGCCGGCACGGTCCAGCGCCACCACCCGGCTCGTCTCATGCACCCGCCCGCCGGCGGCGCGCACCGCGCGTGCGAGGCCGCGGGTATAGGCAAGGGGATTGAGGCTGCCGCCGCGCGGCTCCAGCAGCCCGGTCCGATAGTAGCGCGAGCCGGTGAGGGCGGAGAGATCGCCGTCGCGCAGGAGCGTGACGCCGGCGCCGCGCGACGACCAATACTGCGCCCGCGCGGCCAGGCCCGGCTCGGCGTTGGCAGCGTGGGCTGCGAAGATCAAGCCGTGACGCTGCACCTCAGCGGCGATGCCGTGGCGAGCGATCAGGTCGAACACGAGATCGGGCCCGGTAGCCGCGCCGGCAAGCAGGCGGCCCCCCCAATCGGGGCCGAGCGCCGCCAGGACATGCGCCTCAGCGTGCTTGGTATAGGGCACCACCTGGCCAAAGGCGCGGCCCGATCCACCCCAGCCGCATTCCCGCGCCTCGAGCACCACGACGTCGCAGCCCGCCTCGGCCAGATGCAGCGCCGCGGACAGGCCGGTGATCCCGCCGCCGACCACGATGCAGTCCGCCCTGAGCGAGCCGTACAGCGGCGGCAGCGCCAACGGCGGCGCGATGTCGCGATAGCTGGTGGGCAGCGCCGTCGCATCGCCGTTGGGGCCGTCGGCGGGAAAGTCCGACATTACCCCCATCGCGAGGTCAGTCGACCACGATCAGCTCGCGGCTGGTTCGCGACAGCACCTCGATGCCGGTCTCGGTGATCAGGACATTGTCGATCAGCCGCACGCCGAGCCCCTCCTCGGGCATGAACACCGCAGGCTCCACCGAGACGACCATGCCGGCCTTGAGAATGTCCTTGGTGCCGCCGAACATGTTCGGGCTCTCGCCCCACGATGGCGGGAAGCCCGGCGCCATGCCGTAGCCGGTGGTGTGCAGGCAGTACTGCTCGAGCCCGGCCGCCGCGATGACGCGGCGCGAGGCTTCATGCGGCACGATCGCCGGCACGCCCGCGCCCATCGCCGCCATGCAGACGCTGGATGCCTCGAGGATGACCTGATGCACCGTGCGCAGGCGGCCCGAGGGCGGACCGAGATTCCATTGCCGCCCCAGCGTCGAGGTGTAGCGCCGGCGCGCAGCACCCATCTCGACGAGGCCGGTATCGCCGCGCCGCATTCGTCGTTCGGTAGCGCCACCCAGCGCGAAGGCGCTGCGCTCGCCGGTCATCAAGTTCATCGTGCTGGCCGGCAGACCGCTGCCGTTGCTGAGAATGGCATGGTAGGCGACGGCCGCGAGTTCGAGTTCCGATACCCCCTCGGCCACCGCACCGATCAGCTTCTGAAGGCCGAGGGCGGCGATGTCGCTGGCGGCGCGGATATAGGCGATCTCCGCCGGCGACTTGACCGCCCGCAGCGCCATCAGGATGCCGCAGGGGTCCTGCACCAGCGCGCTCCCGAGCATGGACTTGACCGCCAGATAATGCGCCGGCTGCATGTAGGCGCCGGGCACCTCCATGCCGACGCGCCCGTTCTTCACCCCGAGGTCGTCGAGGAAACCGGCGAAGGCCGCCATCGGGTCTGCCGGTTCGCCGCCATTATACGTGCGCAGCTCGTCGGCCATCGTGTCAGCTTCGAATTCGCTGCGCTCGGTGCCGCGGGTGAACATGATCATTTTGCCCGACGCGGCGCTGACCGGCAGGCACTGGAACACGGTGTAGCTCTTGGTGTCCTGGCCGATCAGCCAGCGGATCGAGACCGGGTGCGTCACCAGCAGCCAGTCGAGCCCGGCCGCGGCGATGGCCGTGCGCAGCCTCGCGAGGCGATCGGCGAACTCGGCGGCGGGGAAGTCGTGCTTGGACATTCGGTGACCTTCTTAGTCTGCGGGGGATGGGACGAATTGGCTGGTCTCGTCCTGATGCGCCAGTTCGGCCTCAACGAGCTGCCAGAGGCTCGCCTTCAGGGCCAGATAATCCGGCGTGATCTGCATCGCGACATGGCGTGGCCGCGACAGCGGATTCGTCACCACCGCCTTGATCCGCCCGGGCCGGGCCGACATCACCACGATCCGGTCGGACAGGATCAGCGCCTCGTCGAGCGAATGGGTGATGAACACGGTGGTCTTGTGGTTGCCGGCGTGAATGCGCAGCAGTTCCTCCTGCATCACCTGGCGGGTCATTGCATCGAGGGCGGCGAAAGGTTCGTCCATCAGCAGCACCTCGGGACTGGCCGCGAGAATGCGCGCGAGCGTGACGCGCTGCTGCATGCCGCCCGACAACTCGATGGGGTAGCGGTCCTCGAAGCCGGTGAGCTTCACGAGATCGATGAATTCCTGTGCCCTCACCCGCCGCGCGGCGCGCCCGACGCCCTGCATCTTGAGCCCGAACTCGACATTGCCGCGAACGGTGCGCCAAGGGAACAGCGCGTAGGACTGGAACACCACGCCGCAGCGCGGCTCGATGCCGGTGATCGGCACGTTGCGCAGCGCCACCTCGCCGGAGGTCGGCTGGATGAACCCCGCGAACAGGCCCAGCATGGTCGACTTGCCGCATCCGGAGGCGCCGAACAGGCAGACGAATTCGCCCTCCTCGATGTCGAGCGAGAGGTCCTGCACGGCGACGACCCGGCCTGCGCGGCCGGTATCGTAGCTCTTCGTGACGTGGCGCGCGGTCAGAATCGCGGCCATCGCGCACCTCCTCTCAGTGTCTGTTCGGGAAGTCCTCCGGTTGGCGGCCGATGTCGAAAAGACCTGCCGAACCGACCCGTTGGACTTTCCCGGCAGGCACTAACCACGACGCCCGCGCTCCCATGGCAGGAGCAGCCGCTCCAGGCGCAGGGCCAGCCAGTCGGCGAGCAGCACGGTCAACGAAATGCACAGCATGCCGACGAGCACGAGCGGCAGGTTGCCCCAGTCCTTCGCCTGCCAGATCAGGGCGCCGAGGCCGTTCTGGGCGGCGATCATTTCCGCCGTCAGCACGCAGGACCAGGAAATCGCCAGCGTGACCTTGAGGCCACTAATGATGCCCGGCAATGCGCTGGGCAGGATCACCTCCCACATCACAGCGCCATCGCCGGCGCCGAGATTGCGGGCCGCGCGCAGCAGCAGGGGGTCGACCCGGCGCGTGCTTTCGTAGGTGTAGAGCAGGATGTAGATCCACGATCCCATGAACACGATGGCGACCTTCTGGAGCTCGCCGATACCGAGCCAGAGGATCGACAGCGGGATCCATGTGATTGAGGGCAGCGGGCGCAGCAGCGAGACGAACGGATCCATGATCGCCTTGGCCGGCCGCCAGACGCCCATGACGACGCCGAGCGGGATCGAAACCGTCGCCGCCAGCGCAAAGCCCAGGAAGACGCGGCGCGCCGAAACCAGCACATCGGTCAGTAGGTTGCCGTTGGCGATCTTGATCCGTGCCGCGTCCAGGACGTCGCCGGGCGAAGGCAGGAAGATCGGCGCGATCCAGCCCCGCCCGGTCGCCAGCCACCACAAGCCCAGCACCATCGCGACGGCGGCGAAATTGATCGCCAGCAGCCAGGTGTTCATCGTCATCCGCAGCGTCAGGCGCGCGGGCGCTGCCACCGCCGCTGTCATGTTATGGCTTGGCGATGAAGCTGGTGTTTTCCCACTTCGACGTATCCGGCAATGACGGGATCTTGCCGTTGTCGTACAACCACTGGGCGAGATGCTGCATCTGCCCGGCATGCAGCTTCATGTGCGCGGGCCAGCCCTCGGCGCCGAAATACTTGAACGTCCTCATCGCCGCCAGAACCTCGGCCGCAGGCTTGCCGAAATAATGCGCGATCAGGGCCGCGGATTCCTCCGGGTGCGCGTTGGTATAAGCCACCCCCTGGAACAGGGCCGTGGCCACCTTGCGGGCAAGCTCCGGCTTCTCGTCGACCAGCTTGCTCGAGATGATCATGATGTCCGGCGAGGCCATTGTGCCGAATTTCTTGAAGTTGGGCGTGTCACTGTCGCGGCCGAGGACTTTACCGCCGGGCGTGCCGTTGCGCACGTTGGTGAACAGCGGCTCCCAGACGCAGGCGGCGTCGACGTCGCCCTTGGCGAGAGCGGCGGCCATTTCGGGACCCGGCAGGTTGACGAACTGGATGTCTTTTTCCTTCATGCCCTCGTTTTCGAGCAGGCCGTTCATGGTAATCTGCGCCGACGTGTTGGCGGCGACCTTGCGGCCGGCGAGGGATTTGAAGTTGACGAAGCCCGGGCGGGCATAGCAGCCCTCGTTGCCCGGTGAGTCGTCGATGTTGGCGAAGAAATAGAAACTCTTGTTGCCGCGGGCCATCTCGACGATCGCGGCGATGCGGCCGAGGTTGC
>JANXSA010000292.1 GCA_025352915.1 Rhodospirillales bacterium
CCTTGCTCGACCCGCATTTTCACAACACCGCCATCAACCACGCCACCGGCGACCACATCTACGAACCCCTGACCTTCCAGGACGCCCTGGGCCAGGTCATCCCCAACCTCGCCAAAAGCTTCCGCCTGATCGACGACCAGACCTGGGAATTCGAACTCCACCCGAACGTCAAATTCCACGACGGCACCCCGCTCGACCCTGAAGACGTCGCCTTCACCGTCGCCCGTATTCCCGCCGTCAAAGGCCCCAGCTCATACTCGCACTTCATCGAATCCATCGTGGCCATGGAGCGTCTCTCCGCCACCACCTTCCGCCTCAAGACCCGAACCCCCGACCCCTTCCTGGCCTTCAACCTCGCCGGCGCAAAAATCCTCAGCCGCACCATCCACGCCGACGCCCAGACCACCGACTTCAACTCGGGCAAACTCGCCATCGGCACCGGCGCCTTCCGCTTCGCCAGCTACAGCCGCGGCGACCGCCTGATCCTCAAGCGCAACGACGACTGGTGGGGCAACCGAACCCCGGACACCGCCCTGCCCTGGTCCGACGTCACCATCCGCGTCATCAACTCCGATGCCTCGCGCATGGCCGCCCTCCTCGCCGGCGAAGTCGACCTCGCCGACCGCGTCCCGCCCGATGACCTCCCCCACATCCGCGCCCAGGCCGCCCTGCGCCTGTTCTCCATCCGCGGCCACCAGGTCGCCTACCTGTTCCCGGATTCCACCAAGGACACCCTGCCCCAAACCTTCGACAAGAAAACCGGCCAACCCCTGGCCGGAAACCCGCTGAAAGACCGCCGGGTCCGCGAGGCGATCTCCCTCGCCCTGAACCGCGCCGCCATCTCCGAGACCATCATGAATGGCGGCTCCTTCCCCGCCGACCAGATGGTCGCCCCCGGCGCCATCGGCCGAGACGACACCCTGCCGGCCCTCGCCTTCGACGCCGCCCGGGCCCGCGCCCTGCTCGCCGAGGCCGGCTATCCCGACGGTTGGCGCTGGACCATCATCGCCCCCAACGGCCTGTTCTCCGGCGACACCAAGATCGCCCAGGCGATCGCCCAGATGCTCACCCGCGTCGGCATCGAAACCCGCCTGGACACCATGGTGAACGCCATGTTCATCCCCAAGATCAACGCCCGTGAACACCCGATGTTCATGATGAGCTACCTCTCCTCCACCTCGATCACCGTGCTGCGCTCGGTCTGGGTGTCCAAGGGCTCCGGCCCCGGCAATGGCGTCGCCAACCGCATGGACTACCGCAACCCCGAACTCGACCGCGTCTTCCTCGGCGCCGTCACCCGCATGGATGACGCCCAACGGGCCCGCGAACTGGCGCAAGCCATGCGCATCGGCGTCGAAGACCTCGCCACCATCCCGATCGTCTTCGCCGGCTACAACTGGGCCGCCCGGCGCGACCGGGTGACCATCGAGCCCAACGTCCTCGGCTTCACCCAGGCCCTGCTGATGCGTCTACCGGCCCGCTAACGCCCCGCCATGACCGGCCGTCACCTCGCCACCGCCGTGGTGACGGCCCAGGTCCTGGCCCAGATCGGCGCCTTCACCCTGCCGGCGCTGATGCCGGGCTATATCGAACGCTGGAGCCTGACCGGGACCCAGGCCGGTTGGCTGATCGGCATCTTCTTCGCCGCCTACGTCCTCGCTGTTCGTCTCGGCCCCCCTGGCGGCGATGGCGGTGCTGGTCTGGAATGCCGCGATCTACCTCGACAGCTCGGCCCAGACCGTCGGGACCGTGACCGTCGGGACCGTGACCGCCGGGACCGTGGCCGCCGCCGAACCCGGGTGGCGCGGCGCCACCATGGGGCTGCACTCGATGTGCGGCTATGCCGGTGGTTTCGCCGGACCCTTGGCGGTGGGCATCGCGCTGGACATCGCCAGCCACGATTGGCGCTGGGTGCTCGCCTTCGGCCATGTCGCCCCGGTCACCCTGGCCGGGTTGTGGCTCCTGCGCCGCTTGACGGTACCGCGCGCAACAATATCAGCGCGATAAAGGCCACCACACAGCACGACGAGGTCAGCCACAACGCCGCCGACACCCCGCCATACTCCAGGCACAGCCCGAACAGAAACGGCGCCAACGCCAGCACCAGGTTCGACGCCGTCAAAACCACCCGCCCGCCCCGCGCGTCGATCGCCCGGCCGACCCAGGGCGCGATCAACGCCGACAGCACCAGGGCGGCCGAAAATCCGCCGAACACCCAGCTCGACGCCAGCCCCAACGCGCGGGCCATCGGCACCGCCAGTACCGCCGGGATGTATTAGGACGAGGCCCAGGCCAGGGTCTGGGTGATGCCGAGGGCAATGACGACGCGGGTGGCACCCGCCGGAGTCGTTTGGCTCAAAAAAATCGTCCCTATCCGCAGCAGCCGGATTTCGGCGCGGTGGTCATCAGCGCCGGCTTACAACAATCAGCGTTTCCGGCAACCGGCGGCGACGATGATGCGGTCCTCCTGGCGGCCGGTGATAGCCAGGGCGTCGCCCTCGGCGGCAATGCGGTCGATCAGGAAGGGGGCGAGTGCGGTGACCGCGCCGGATTCCACCAGTGCCTGGGCCCGGCTGCCCAGGGCGCCGCGCTCGGCCAGGCCGTCGCTGGCGCGGCCGCCAGCGGGCCCGGCAGTCGCGCACGAGCTCCGGCCCGGTCGGGAACGCATCGGGGTTGGGCGCGCGCGGCGGCGTCGATGTTGTAGCGTCAGGGCGAGAACATCCGCACATGCGACCAGGCACGCATGGCGGCGCCGATCTCGGCCCCGGCCTCCAGCACCAGCGGCCCTTTGCCGCCGGAGGCTTGCTTGCTGACTGTCTTGCTGGCGCACCGGCCCAAGCTGTGGCCTGCTGTGCGCTCGTCGCCAGGAACCGCCCGATGCTCGCCTCTCGCCTGCCGCTGTATGGCACCATCGCCACCCTGGCGCTGACCCGGATTGCCTTCGGTTTTCAGCTCCAGACGGTGGCGACGCTTAGCCCTGACCTGATGACATTGCTGCTGCTGGATTTCGCGGCATTGGGCGGGTTGATCGGCGCCTATCTCGCGCCGGGCATTTTTGTGGCCTTGCCCAGCGGCTTTCTGGCGCGGCGTTTTGGCGATCGGGTGGTGGCGGTGGGCAGCATCTGGCTGATCGTGCTGGGCGGGGTCATTGCGGCGGTGGCGGTGCAGCGCGGCTGGGGCAGCGTGGCGATCGGGCTGGGGCGGGCGGTGGCGGGGATTGGCAGCGTTGGGCTGTCGGTGATGCAGAGCAAGATGGTGGCCGACCGGTTTTCGCCGCGCGACTTGCCGGTGGCGATGGCGGTGCTGTTGGGGGCGTTTCCGATCGGGATTGGCCTGGCGCAGGTGGTGCTGCCACCGCTGGCGGCCAGCCATGGCGTGGCCGCGGCGTTCTGGCTGGGTGCCGGGCTGGCGGGGGTGTCGGCGGTGCTGTTCACCCTGGCCTGGACCGAGGCGCCGCATGCCAGCCCGCGCACCATGGCCTGGCCATCGCGCCACGAGATGGGGCTGGTGGCCGTCGCGGGGCTGATCTGGATGGTTTACAACGTGGCCTGGTTCAACTTCATGGCGTGGATGCCGTCGCTGCTGGTGGCGCGCGGGCATCCGGCGTGGATGGCCGACACGGTGCTGACGATCGCCACCTGGGCCAATTTGCCGGCGATGCTGGTCGGCGGCTGGGCGGCGGCGCGCTTTGGCGGCACGGTGGTTTTCGTGCTGGGGTCGCTGGTTTGCGCCATCTCGGTCGCCGCACCCGCGGTGCACGACAACCCGATCCTGTGGGGGGTGATCTTCGGCACCTTCGCGGCCATGCCCGGCAGCCTGATCGTCGGGCTCGGTGCCGTGTCATGCGCGGCGGAGAACCGCGCGGTCGGCATGGGGATCTTCTACGTCACCTACTACATCGGCGGCGCGATCATGCCCGCCCTGTGCGGGGCCGCGGCGGACTGGGCCGGCGATCCCGGGGGGGCGCTGGTCTTCGCCGCCGCGGTGTCGCTGCTGGGCATCCCGCTGTGGTTCCTGCACGCGCGGATGATGGCCACGCCCAATGCATCCATCCGCGCCGCCGCGCCGTAGCACCTGGGAAGCCCCCATGGAGGACACTATGCGCCATCTGTTGCTCGGTGCCGCGCTGGCACTGGCCTTGCCGTTCGCCCCTGCGGGCGCCCAGCCGGCCGAGACCTTCGACCACTGGCCGAAGCACGTGCCGAACTTCCCCTCCACCGGCGGCGGCGGAATCATGATCGGCGAATACCGGCCGGTGGTGCACGGCACCACATGCAGCACCGACTTCACCGCCACCGAGCCGGGCGGCAAAGTCTATCGCAACCGCGTGGTGTTCGACGCCGTGCCAACCCAAGGCGGCATCCTGTGCACCAACGGAAAATGGCAGTCCCTGGAAAGCGACGCGAAAGGCACCACGCCCTTCCGCGTCTTCATCCGCGACGGCATCGCCTACGCCTCGCCAGCGTCTTGAGGGTTTGACGCAGAGGAAGGAAGGCGAGGGCTCTGCCCTCGACCCACTGGGGCCTGAGGCCCCAGACCCCCATCCGTTTAAGCGCCTCCGG
>JANXSA010000323.1 GCA_025352915.1 Rhodospirillales bacterium
CGGAGGTGATGGGGATCCCGGTGGTGGATCATTGGTGGCAGACCGAGACCGGCTGGGCGATCACCGCGGGGTTTCGCGGGCTTGGGCTGTTCCCGGTCAAGCCGGGTTCGGGCGGGCGGGCCTCGCCGGGCTATGACGTGCAGTGCCTGGATGATGACGGCAAGCTTTTGCCGCGCGGCATGGCGGGCAATCTGGTGGTGCGGCTGCCGATGCCGCCGGGGGCGGCGCCGACGCTGTGGCGCGATGACGCGGGGTATCGCACTTCGTATTTGTCGGATTATCCGGGCTGGTACCGCACCGGCGATGCCGGGATGATCGATGGGGATGGCGATGTCTGGGTGATGGGGCGGACCGACGACATCATCAATGTCGCCGGTCATCGGCTGTCGACCGGGGCGATGGAGGAGGTTCTGGCGGCGCATCCGGCGGTGGCGGAATGTGCCGTGGTGGGGGCGGCGGACGCGTTGAAGGGCCAGGTGCCGCTGGGGCTGGTGGTGCTGAAGGCCGGGGTGAACACTGACGAGGCGGTGATCCTGCGCGAGCTGGTGGCGCTGGTGCGTGAGCGCATCGGGCCGGTGGCGGCGTTCCGCGATGCGCGGGTGGTCAAGCGGTTGCCGAAGACGCGATCCGGCAAGATCCTGCGGGCGTCGATCCGGCGGATTGCCGATGGGCTGCCGGCCAATGCGCCGGCGACGATTGATGATCCCGCGATCCTGGATGAGATCGGGCTGGTCTTGAAGCGCTAGGGCGGGCGGTTGCGCCGCGCGGTTCTGCCGGCGCTGTTGCTGCTGATCGGCTTTGCCGCGGTGGCGGGGCTGTATGCCTGGGGCGGGGATACGTATTTTGTGCTGCGCCGGGCGGCGGGATTGCAGCCGTTTGCGCCGTTCCTCGATTTGCATGGGGTGATGACGGCGATCGAGTGCTGGCATGACGGGGTGGATGTGTATGCCGAAAATCCCTGTGACCTGTTGGGCCGGGTACATGTCTATTCGCCGCTGTGGCTGAGATTGCCGGCAGCACTCGGAGCCAAGACGTGGACTGAGCCGTTTGGCATGGGACTGGCGCTGGCCTTCATCCTTTCGTTGCTGGTACTGCCGGCACCGGATGGGCTGCGCGGGCTGGTGGTGATGGTGCTGGCGGTGGTGTCGCCGGACACGGTGTTCGCACTCGAGCGGGCGAACATGGACGTGTTGATCTTTGTCGCGGTGGTGCTGGCGGTGCCGTTGCTGGCCGGCGGGGTGGCGGCGCGGGGGCTGGCGTATGCGGTGTTCCTGGGCATGGGGTTGTTGAAATTCTATCCCGTGGTGCTGCTGGTGCTGGTGGTGCGCGAGCGGCCGCTGGTGGCGCTGGGGTTTGGGGTGGGCGCGATTGTGATGCTGGCGGCCGGGGTGCTGCCGTTCATCGACGAGTATGGCCGGGCGATTGCCAATATCCTGCCGACCCCGGCTTTCTCCGGCACGTTCGGCGCGCGGCATTTGACGCTGGGCTTGGTATTCCTATTGCCTGGGTCTGTGTTCCTGGCGAATGCGGCCGGCGCGCTGGTGGCGGCGGGGGCGGTGGTTCTGGTGGTACGGGTGCTGCGGGATAATGCGGTGCTGGCGGCGATCGACGCGCTGCCCCGCCGGCATGCCGATCTTTGCCTGGTGGGCGGGCTGGTGATGCTGGGGTGTTTTCTGGCCGGGGAGAGCGTGGAGTACCGGGCGGTGTTTCTGTTGTTGGCGGTGCCAGCGCTGTTGCGGATGGGGGCGCTGTTGCGGATGGGGGGGCTGTTCCGGGCGACGGCTTGGGGTGTGGCCTGGTTGCTGTGGGACCCCGTGATGCGGCGGGTGGTGGCGCGGCTGGCGCCGGGGGTGGGGGATGTTCCGGGGGCGGCAGGGTTGGCGTTGTGGGGGGTGCGCGAAGTGCTGTGGTGGTGGGTGGCGGCGGTGTTGGCGGTGTTGGTGGTGGGGTTATTGCGGCGGGCTCCGGGGTGGGGGGTCATAGGGCGTCGGGGTTTTCGCTGAGCCAGGTGCCGTAATTTGCGTAGGCGGCGGCAGGATGGAAGGCGGGTTGCCAGCCGGTGGCCTGGAGGCGGGCGATGTCCATGCGGCCGCGTGGGCGGGTTTCGGTGAAGCGGATATTGATCTCGGCCGGGTTTTCGGCGCGGCGCCAGGTGAAGCCGGGGAAGCGGCCGGCCAGCGTTTCGGCCCAGCCGGTCATCACCTCGCCCCAGAGTTGGCCGGAGCAGATGTTGAAGCTGCGGTGCGGCGGGTTGGGCATATCCAGCAGATGCAGCAGGCCGCTTGCGACATCGGGGCCGTAGACCCAGGCGGAGCTTGGAATGGTGGCGGGCAGGACGGCTTGCTGACCGGCGACAGCGAGGCTGGCGAGGTAGTGGTGCGGGCCGATCATGTCGCGCAGGCCGGTGTCGCGTTCCCACGGGCCGAAGACCGAGCCGATGCGGGCGGCGATGACGTCGAGGTTCCAGAGTTCGCCCAGGCGCAGGCCGCAGCGCTCGATGGCGTATTTGGTCATGCCGTAGATGCCGCCGGGGACGCAGGGGGTGTCGGTTTCATTGAGCAAAGCGTGGTTGAAGAAGCTGTCGCCATAGACCGAGGCGGAGCTGGGGGCGATCACTCGGCGCACGCCGGCGTCGCGGGCGGCGCGGAGCTGGGTGATGAAGCCGAGCAGGTTTACCTGGATCACTAGCTCGGGCGCCTCGGCCTCGCGGGCGGGGCCGGAGGTGATGGCGGCGAAGGGGAACAGGCGATCGACCTGGTGTTTTCGCAGCAGGGCGGTGAAGGCTTCGGCATCACGGATGTCGGCGCGGACGGCTTCAAGCTTGCCGGGGAGTTTGGCGAAGGCGCTGCGGGCCGGGGCGGGGATGTCGTCCAGGGCGGCGACCACGACGTGTTCGCCACGGGCCAGCAGGGCTTGCACCAGGTTGAGGCCGACGAAGCCGGTGCCGCCCGAGACCATGACTGCCATGAAGTGCCCTCCTGATGTGCGGTCATCGGAGGACGATGGCGGCGGCGCGTCAAGCCGGCTTGACAGGGCCGGTATCGGGGCCGGCATCATCAGGGCGGCGCAACACGGAGCATGGCGATGACCGATCTGGCGGAAATTCGGGACAAGCTGTTCTGCTCGTTGCTGTCCGATGTGATGGACGCGTTGGGGACGTGGAAGCAGGCGATGCCGGCGGGGATACGGCCGCTGGATGATGGGCTGGTGATGGTGGGGCGGGCGCGGACGGCGCTGTTTGCGGATCAGTATCATGTGGCGGATGGGGAGAACCCTTATGAGCTGGAGATCAAGCTGATCGACAGTTTGTTGCCGGGGGAGATTCCTTGTTTCTCCTGTGGGGCGAGCGGGCGGATTGCACCTTGGGGCGAGTTGTTGAGCACGGCGTCCAAGGCACGCGGGGCGGCGGGGGCGCTGATGGATGGGCTGACGCGGGATATCAGGGCGATCCGGGCGATGGGGTTCCCGGTGTTTGCCGGCGGGATCGGGCCGCTGGACAGCCGCGGGCGGGGGAAGATTATTGCTCTTGATGTGCCGGTGGAGATCGGGGGGGTGAAAGTTTCGAGCGGGGATCTGGTGTTTGGCGATGCCGATGGGGTGGTGGTGGTGCCGCGGGCGATCGAGAAGGAGGTGATTGCGGCGGCGTTCGAGAAATTGAAGGGTGAGCATTCGACGCTGGCGGATTTGCAGGCGGGGATGAAGCTGGGGGATGTGTTTGCGAAGTATGGGGTGTTGTAGTTTTTATTTCTATATCGAAACTTTTTGGTCGCACTTCTGCCGACAGCGTTATTTGT
>JANXSA010000357.1 GCA_025352915.1 Rhodospirillales bacterium
GTCGCCCTTGGGCGCGGGCTCCATGGTGATGCCGTCGAAATAGGGCGGGTTTTTCACGTAGGTTGAGCCATCGGACCAGCGATAGGTCTGGGCGCCGGCCTCGACCTGGATTGCTTGCCACTGCTTCGGGCCCTTGAAGACTTCGCCGTAGCGCTTGAGGAACTGGGCGCGGTCCAGGCTGGCGGCGACGGTGTCGGCGATCTCCTTGTTGGACGGCCAGATGTCCTTGAGGTACACCGGCTTGCCATCGCGCGACGTACCCAGGGGTGCTGTGGCGATGTCGACGTTCATGGTGCCGAGCAGGGCGTAGGCGACCACCAGCGGCGGGCTGGCGAGATAGTTGGCGCGGACGTTGGCATGCACCCGGCCCTCGAAATTGCGGTTGCCCGACAGCACCGAGACGGCGACGAGTTGGTTGTCCTCAATGGCGTCGGCGATGGCATCGTCCAGCGGGCCGGAATTGCCGATGCAGGTGGTGCAGCCATAACCGACGGTCTGGAAGCCGAGCGCGTCGAGGTCGGCGGACAGGCCGGATTTGTCGAGATACTCAGTCACCACCTGCGAGCCCGGCGCCAGCGAGGTCTTGACCCAGGGCTTCGGCGTCAGGCCGAGGGCGCGGGCCTTGCGGGCGACGAGGCCGGCGGCGACCATCACATAGGGGTTGGAGGTATTGGTGCAGGAGGTGATGGCGGCGATCACCACGTCGCCATGGGTGATCTCGTAGTTCTTGCCAGCGACGGCGACTTTGCGGCCGGCGTCGTTGGCGGCCACGCCCAGGCTGGTGGTCAGTTCGCTGCGGAATGCCGTCGAGGCATCCCGCAGCAGCACGCGGTCCTGCGGCCGCTTCGGTCCGGCGAGCGACGGCAGCACGCTGGACATGTCCAGTTCCAACGTCGAGGTGAAGACCGGGTCCGCCGTGGTGGCGTCGCGCCACATGCCCTGGGCCTTGGAATAGGCCTCCACCAGCGCGATGCGGTCCTCGTCGCGGCCCGACTGGCGCAGATAGTCGATGGTGATCTGGTCCACCGGGAAGAAGCCGCAGGTGGCGCCATACTCCGGCGCCATGTTGGCGATGGTGGCGCGATCGGCCAGCGACATCTGGTCCAGGCCGGGGCCGAAGAATTCGACGAACTTGCCGACCACACCCTTCTTGCGCAGCATCTGGGTGACGGTCAGCACCAGGTCGGTGGCGGTCGCACCCTCGGGCATCCGCTCCGTGAGGCGGAAGCCGATGACGTCGGGGATCAGCATGGCGATCGGCTGGCCGAGCATGGCTGCCTCGGCCTCGATGCCGCCGACGCCCCAGCCGAGCACGCCCATGCCGTTGACCATCGTGGTGTGGCTGTCGGTGCCGTACAGCGTATCAGGATAGGCGTAAGTCTTGCCGTCAAGCTCGGCGGTCCACACCGCCTGAGCCAGGTATTCCAGGTTGACCTGGTGGCAGATGCCGGTGCCGGGCGGCACCACGCGGAAATTGTCGAAGGCGGTCGCACCCCAGCGCAGGAAGGTGTAGCGCTCGCCATTGCGCTCGAACTCGACATCGACATTCTTTCGCTCGCTGTCGGCGGTGGCCGAGTGGTCCACCATCACCGAGTGGTCGATCACCAGATCCACCGGCACCAGCGGGTTCACCTTATCCGGGTTGCCGCCCAGGCGAAGGATGCCATCGCGCATGGCGGCGAGATCGACCACGGCGGGCACGCCGGTAAAATCCTGCATCAGGATGCGCGCCGGCTTGAACGGCACTTCCTGCGTGGAGGACGCCTTGACCAGCCAGCCCGCGACGGATTTAGCGTCCTCGACCGTATAGGCCGCGCCATCCTCGAACCGCAGCACGTTCTCCAGCAGCACCTTGAGGCTGACCGGCAGCCGCGAGATATCGCCAATCGCCTTCGCCGCCTCGGGCAGCGAGAAATAGGTGTAGGTTTTGCCCTGCACGGTCAGCGTGCGGCGCGTCTTCAGGCTGTCCTGTCCAACTGACTTCATGACCCGAGTGACTTCATGACAAGGTGCCTCTGTGATGACGTGTGTCTGTTACAGTGGCCGGGCTTAAACCATAGTTGACGCGCGCCCGCAAACCTGCGGCGGAGGGGGCGGCGTCGCATTGTTTCATCGGGAGGGTGCGTGCTGCAAGCCGAAGGGCTGGCCGCGTTTCGTGGCGAACGCCTGGTGTTCGAGGGGATCAGCTTCACGCTGCCTCCCGGCGGCGCCTTGCTGCTGACCGGGCCGAACGGATCGGGCAAATCCACCCTGCTGCGGCTGCTCGCGGGCCTGGTGCGCCCGGCTGCCGGCCGCGTGCTGTTCGACGGCGTCGACAGCCTCGCCGATTTCGCCGAACATGCCGGCCGGGTCGCCTATGTCGGCCATCTCGACGCCATCAAGCCCGGCCTGACGGTGGCGGAGAACCTGGCCTTCTGGGGCTCCTGGTCCGCCGTGCAAACCGTCCTCGAAGTCTACGACCTCCGCCGCCTGTCCGACCTCCCCGCGCGCATGCTCTCCGCCGGCCAGCGCCGCCGCCTCGCGCTCACCCGCCTCGAACTCACCCGTCTCGAAGGCAATGGGGCGCCAATCTGGCTGCTCGACGAACCGACCCTGGGCCTCGACGCCGCCTCGGTCGCCAC
>JANXSA010000399.1 GCA_025352915.1 Rhodospirillales bacterium
CCGAAGGTGCTGGGCGGCGGATCGAGCGTGAACGGCATTGGCGCCAATCGCGGCAAGCCGTCGGATTTCGACGAATGGGTGGATCACGGGGCGGCCGGCTGGGGCTGGGACCAGGTGCTGCCCTATTTCAAGAAGCTCGAACGCGAGCTGGTGCATACCGGTAAGCTGCATGGCCATGACGGCCCGTTGCCGATCCAGTCGATCCCGCGCGGCCAGTGGACCGGTTTTACCAAGGCCGTCGCCGAGGCGATTGGGCCCGAGGGGCTGGGGGTCGGTGATGACCAGAACGGTCCCTGGCGCACCGGGTTGATCCCCACCTCGATCAATGTCGACGAGCGCGGCCAGCGCGCCAGCACGGCGGTGGCCTATTTGACCGATGCCGTTCGCCGGCGCGCCAACCTGACCATCCTGCCGGACATGCTGGTGCGCCGGGTGCTGGTGGAGGATGGCCGCGCCATCGGGTTGCGCGTGGCGAGCGGCGGGGCGGAGCGCACTGTCCTGGCGCGGCATGTCGTGGTGTCCGCCGGCGCCATCGGCTCGCCCGCGCTGCTGATGCGCAGCGGCATCGGCCCGGGCGCGCATCTGCAATCGCTGGGGATCGCCGTGCTGGCCGACCGGCCGGGCGTGGGCGAAAACCTCCAGGAGCATCCCGCCACCGGGCTGTCGGTGTTCCTTGCCCCGCATGCGCGCGGGAAGGGCGGCGAGCACTATCATTTGCAAACCCTGTTGCGCTGGTCCTCGGGGCTGGAGGGCACGCCCGAGGGCGACATGCACATGGCGGTGTCCACCCGCGGCACCTGGCACGCCGTCGGCCGGCGCATCGGCGGCTTCTATGGCTGGGTCAACAAATCCTACTCGCGCGGCCGCCTCCGCCTGGGCGCGGACATCGAGGCGGTGCCCGAGGTCGATTTCCGCATGCTGTCCGACCGCCGCGACCTGGTGCGGCTGATGCAGTCCTTCCGTCTGAGCCTGCGCATCCTGCAACGGGTGAAGGACGCCGGCGCGGCGCTGGAAATCTTCCCGTCCGGCTATTCCGACCGCATCAAGGCACTGGCCAAACCGACGCCTTGGAACGGCTTGGTGATGGGCATCGCCGGCCCGCTGATGGACAGCAGCGCCGCCCTGCGCCGCCGTATGCTGGCCATCGCCACCGAGAACGCGCCGGCCCCGGAACACCTCGCCGCCGATGACGACCGGCTGGAGGACTATCTCCGCCGCGTCGTCGGCGGCGTCTGGCACCCCTGCGGGACCTGCAAGATGGGCGCCGCGAGTGACCCGATGGCGGTGGTCGGGCCTGATGGCGCGCTGCACGGGATCGCGGGGCTGAGCGTGTGCGACGCCTCGGTGATGCCGACTATCCCGTGCGCCAACCTCAATGTCCCCGTGATCATGATTGCCGAAAAGATGAGCGACGGGCTGAAGAAAGCCATTTAGGCAAGGCTGGGCTCCGCCCCGACCCGCGTCGTGCGAAGCACGCTTACGCGTGACGGGCCAAGCCCCTGGACCTTAATGGACAAGGGTCCAGGGGGCTTGGCCCCTTGGCGGGTCTGGGCGGAGCCCAGCCTTGCTTATCCTTGTGCTGCCTTCGCAATCGCTTCGGTCATCTCGCGCCGCCCGGCGACCCCTTGGCTGAACGGCTTGCCCGCGATGTTGCCGCCGTCCACCACGATATCCGCCCCGTTGATGAAGCTGGCGGCATCCGACGCCAGGAACAGCGCCGCGCGCGCGATATCATCCGGCAGCCCCGGTCGCGGGATCGGTTGCGCCTTGGCGAAGCGCGCCTCCAGCGTGGCCAGTTCGCGATCGGCGACATTCGGGTCCAGCCCGATGCCCTTGCCAAAGATGCCGGTGACGATGGCCCCGGGCGAGACCGAGTTCACCCGGATATTGTGTTCGCCCAACTCGGCGGCGACTGAATGCGTGAGATGCAGCACCGCCGCCTTGGCGGTGGAATAGGCGTGCGACGAGCCGCCGGCGCGATAGCCGGCCACCGACGCGGTGGTGATGATGCTGCCTGATCGCTGCGCCTGCATGATCGGCGCCACCGCCTTCATCGCGATCACCACGGCGCGGACATGGATCGACATCATGAAGTCCCAGGTGGCGATATCAGCATCCGCGATGCGGAACGGCGGCAGGCCGTGGCCGGCATTGTTGAACAGCACATCGATGCGCCCGAAGCGCGACGCGGTGCCCTGGATCAGCGCCACGATGTCGGCCTCGTTCGCCATGTCGGCCTGGACGAAATGCGCGTTCTGACCCAGCCGGCCGGCAATCGCCTGGCCCTGGTCGGCGCGGCGGCCCGACAGGATGACGGTGGCCCCCTCCTCGATGAACAGCTCGGCCGAGCGTTCGCCGATGCCGCTGGTCGCCCCGGTGATGATGGCGATCTTGCCGTCGAGCACACCCATGATCGTTCCTCCTGTTGCGGACACCAGTGTGCCAGCCTCGGCGCCCCGCACCAACTGGCGCACCCGCGCGGAATGCGCGAGCATGGGCGCATCATTCGCACCGAGGCTTGGCCATGACCGTTCAGACCCGCATCGACGCCGTCTTCGCCCCACTGGGCATCGAGGTCGGGTTTTCCGCCACTCACCTGCCCACCGGCCAGACCGTGGCGATCAACCCCACCGCGCTGTTCCCCACTGCCAGCGTCTACAAGATCGCGGTGATGGTCGAGGTCTACCGCCAGGCTGACGAGGGCAAGTTCAAGCTCACCGACCGGCTCCCGCTGACGGACGCCCAGCGCGTCATCGGCTCCGGCGTGCTGCAAAAGCTCGACAACGCGCTGGCCCCCACCATCCGCGACCTCGCCATGCTGATGATCATCATCAGCGACAACACCGCCACCCACATGCTCCAGGAACTCGTCGGCTCGGCCAGTATCAACGCCACCATGCGCCGCCTCGAGCTGAACGATATCCACATCGCACTCTCCCTGCCGCAATCCTTCGCGCACAGCTTCGCAATGCCGCTCGACCCGCCGCCGGACTACGCAACGATGCAGCGTCTGTCGAACAGCAACGCCATGGACTACCGGTCGTTGACCTTCGCGGCGTCGGACCGCAACACCACCAGTTCGGCCGCCGACATGGCCGCCCTCTCGGCGATGATCCTCCAGGGCATCGCCGGCAGTGCCGCCGCCTGCGCCGACATGATGACCATCCTGCGCGCGCAACAATTGCGCGACCGGGTGCCGCGCTACCTGCCCACCAACTCGGTCGGCAACAAGACCGGCAGCTTCCGCGGTGTGCGCAACGACGCCGGGGTGATCCTGCGCAGCGAAACCGACGCCATATCGTTCGGGCTGTTCACCTTCGACCGCACCGAACTGCCGATGGGGAATTCGCGCCTGTTGGCCGAGCGCAACGCCCTGGTGAACACCGCCATGGCCGAGGTGGGCGCGATTTTGTGGGAGTCATTTGGGAAGTAAGAAAGTCTTCTTTTTCTGTAGAAAAAGAAGCAAAAAGACTTTCATCCATTAAGCAAGTGGATAAAAGTTTTTTGGTTCTTTTTTTCAAAAAAGAACGCGCTTTCTTCACTCCGCTGCCTTCGCCGACTCCTGCCCCTGCACCGTAAAGAACGAAGCCGTCTTCGGCTGTTGCGGCAATTCCACCCGCGTCTCCGTCAGCCGCGCAAACCGCGACGGCTTGCCGCGCACGATCGCGCCCTCATGCGTGCTGGGCATCGGGTTGCGCGCCAGCGGGATCGCGTCGGCGGCGGTGTAGACGCAGATATACAGCCCACGCGGCTTGTCTCCGGCATTGGCCGCCGAGCCATGCGCCAGTTTTGTGTGCATCAGGCACACCGCGCCCGCGGCCCCGTAGCAGGGGATGCTCTGCGCCAGCAGCGCTGCCTCGGTTTCCGCCGCCACCGCACCGGTGAAGCGTTCGCCGTCGAACAGCGAGTGCATCGGTCCCTTATGCGAGCCGGGCACCACGGTCAGCGCGCCGTTGGTCGCGTCGATATCGTCCAGGAACAGCAGCGCGGTGACGATGTCGTCGTTGGTGTGCGGGGTATAGGCGAAGTCCTGGTGATACAGCACCTCGGTCTTCGCCCCGGTCAGCTTCAGGTTGATCTTGCAGTGATGAAACTTGACGTCCGGGCCGATCAGCTCGGCGACCATCTCGGTCATGTCGCTGTCGCGCATCGCCGTCAGGTATGCCGGCGAGATGTCGGACGGGTTGTTGATGCGGCGCAGGGCGGGTTTGTCGGCGCTGGGCTCGGCGCCCATGTCAAAGCGCGGCCGGCCATCGATGGTCGGCGGGCCGAACGGGGCGGTGTGGCCACGGCTTTGCTCGACCCAGCTGGCGATCTCCGCCCGCAGTGCGGCGAGCTGGCCGGGTGACACGGCGTTTTCCACCACCAGGAAGCCGTCGCGCCAAAATGCCTGCTTCTGCGCTTCCGTCAGCACCGCCATGTCCGCCCCCGCTTGATGTCGCAATCAGTTTAGGGCGGGCGGTGCATCCGCTGCAATCAGGCGATGCCGGTCAGCCGGGCGTCATCGTCCGGGCACAGATCGCCTCGAACTGCCGCGCGACATGGGCCCAGGAGAAGCGCGCCTCCAGCCTGGCGCGGCCAGCACGGGTGATGCGGTCCCGCTCGCCGGCATCGGCCAACAGCCGCAGGATGGCGATGGCAAAATCCTCGGCACTGTCGGCGGCCAGGAAGTGTTCTCCCGGCGTGATGTCCAGCCCCTCGATCCCCACCGTGGTCGCCACCACCGGGCGGCCCATCGCCATCGCCTCGAACGCCTTGATCCGCGTCCCGCTGCCCACCCGTAACGGGATCACGCAGACATGCCCCTGCGCCACATAGGGGCGGATATCCGGCACCGAGCCGGTCACCGTCCAGGCCAGGTTGCGGCTGCGCACGGCGTCCAGCAGCGAGGCCTGCGGATTGCGCCCGACAATCAGCGCCCGCGCCGCCGGCCGTTCGCGCAGCACCAGCGGCCAGATCTCGTCCATCAGGAAGGCGATGCCGTCGGTGTTGGCCGGGCTGTCCAACACCCCGGTGAACACGATCGTCCCACCGTCGGGCGTCACCGGCGGCGCGGTATCGGCCGGCGCCATGGCGAAGTAATCCAGGTCCACCCCGGTCTCGATCGCCTCGATGCGCTGGTGACCGTAGCGCTGGGCAAGGGCTGCGGCATCACGGGTGGAGACCGCGATCACGCTGCGATAGCGCGCGAGAACGCGGGCCTCGAAACGCTGCATCTTGCGCGCCTGATCGGCCCAGACCGGGCGCCACAGACCGGTGGCC
Organism: Rhodospirillales bacterium; assembly: GCA_025352915.1. Classification (GTDB taxonomy): domain Bacteria; phylum Pseudomonadota; class Alphaproteobacteria; order Acetobacterales; family Acetobacteraceae; genus CAMDGX01. Next base: position 5,263 of record JANXSA010000399.1, read on the forward strand.
AGCCGGGCATGGCGTTCAAAAATCTCAGCTTCCACGTTATGGGTGAACATCACGCTGGCCGCCGGCAAGGCGCCGGGCACCAGAACGTCGCCGTGGGGAAAATCGACCACCACGACATCGGGGTTCTCGGCGATCGCAGCGGCTACAACCCGCGCCCCGGCGGCGGAACGATCGGTGGCGGCGGAGACCGGGATGCGCCCCGGCAACGCCAGCAGGCGCCGCAGCCGCGACGGCGGCGTGGCCGGCCAGGAGCGAAAATGATCGCACACGCCGATGGTCTCCACGGCGAAGCGGTCGGCATCGGGCGGCGCCGGCGAGGCCAGAGTCACCTCGAACATGCCGCCCTTCAGCTGGCGCAGGATATTGGCGGTGCGGATCTTGCCGCCCTCATTGGTGGGGAACAGGAAGCGCGGACTGACGAACAGCAGCCGCGGGCGCAGCTTCACCAACAGAACCCTTCGTAGGTGATCCCCGGCACGGCAGCCAGGCCGGGGATGCCGCCCAGGTCAAGAACGCGCTTGCCCGCCAGCGCCGCGAACAGCGCTCCCCGGTCCTCGGCCGCGACATGGCCGATAATGGCAAGTCCCGCCCCATCCAGCGCCGTCGCCACATCGCCGGCCAGCAGCCGCTCCAGATGCGGAATCTCGCGCTCGATGAAGGCGCGGTTGCTGCCGGTCAGCCGGGCGGTCTGCACATGCCGGTCGTGGATGCGCAGGTCATAGCCGCGCCCGATCAACCGCTCGGCGAGCATCACGAACGGCGATTCCCGGAGGTCATCGGTGCCCGCCTTGAACGCCAGGCCGAACAGCGCCACCTTCTGCCGGCCATGCGCGGTCGCCATCTCGAACGCCCGGTCGATGATCGCCTGGTTGCCCGGCAGGACCTGGCGCAAGAACGGCGCCGGCACATCTTTTTCCGCCGCCAGCGACAAAAAACTGCGGATGTCCTTCGGCAGGCAGGAGCCGCCAAAGGCAAAGCCTGGCCGCAGATACGCCGTCGAGATATTGAGCACGCGGTCCTCGCAGAACAGCCGGAACGCCGCCCTTGCATCCACGCCGTGCGCCGACAGGATCGCCCCGGCTTCGTTGGCGAAGGCGAGTTTGACCGCGTGGAAGACGTTGGAGAGGTACTTGGTGCTTTCGGACACCCGGTATGGCGCGACGTGAACCGCTGCCGTGACCGACGCATAGATGTCGCGGACCACGGCCGCGTCATCGCCGTCCGCCGCGCCGATCAGGGTGAACGGTGGCGCGTGGAAATCCTTGACCGAACTGCCCTCGCGGAGGAATTCCGGGTTGCTGTAGTAGCGGAAGCCGATGCCGTGGTTGAGCCCGGACTCGCGCTCCAAGGTGGGGATCGCCAGGTCCTCGGCGGTGCCGGGCGGCACGGTTGAGCGCATGACCACCGCATGTCCGGCGCCTTTGGTGGCCAGCGCCTGACCGATCGCCACCAGCACGGCGTGGACCGCCGCCATCGAGACGCTGCCATCCGCCGCACTCGGGGTGCCGACCGAGATGAACGACACCTCGGTGGCGGCGATCGCCTCCGCCACATCGGTGGTGGCCCGCAGCCGCCCGCCCGCCACCGCCTCGGCGATCAACTCGTCGATCGACTCCTCGACGATGGGCGAGCGCCCGGCATTGACCATCGCGACCTTGTCGGCCGAGACATCCACCGCAACCACCGCATGGCCGAGAGAGGCCAGACACGCGCTGGAAACAGCACCGACATAACCCACGCCAAAGATCGAAATCCGCATGTGCAAACACGCATCCTGCTGGTTTCGCGGCCATCACCGGGTGGCTGCGATGAGGGGTCATACCGGATAATGATGAACAGGGACATGCCGGGACGGCGGGATTTGCGCGAAGTCTATGCCGCGTGGGGCCGGCATGTGCGATGATGCCGGCGACGACACCAAGGAAACAGCCGATGACCGGATTGCTGCTGGCCACCGACCTCTCGCCCCATGCCGACCGGGCCCTGGACCGCGCCGCCACGCTGGCCGCCACCCATGGCGGCACGCTGCATGTGCTGCATGTGGTGGCGCCCGATCTGCTGAGCGGCCCCGGCCTGGACAGGGCGATGCAGGCGGCCGCCGTGTTGCTGCATGACGATATCGCCGAAGCCGGGTTGCCGGCGGAACTGAAACTGGTGGAGCTGGTCCGCACCGGCGCGCCCGATGACGCGATCGTGCAGGCGGCGCGGGAAGCGGGCAGCACGATGCTGGTGCTGTCGGCACCGCATTCGGACCTGCTGGTGCAGATTTTCCGCGGCTCGGTGCTGCATCGCGTGGTCCGGGCGGCACCCTGCCCGGTGCTGGTGGTGCGGCGGCGGGCGCGGCGGGCCTATCGGCGGATCGTGGTGGCGGTGGACTTGTCCATACAGTCCCGCCGCGCGCTGGAGCTGGCGTTGCGGCTACTGCCGGCGGCGGCGATGGCCGAGGCGGCTTTCACGCTGGTGCATGCCGCCGCGGTAACGGCGCCACCGGCGCAGCAGACCGAACAGCGCACCCGCATCGAGGACATGCTGGCCGCCACCCTGGCGCGGCTGGCCGCCGAGGGCCGCACCGCGCCGGGGCAGGTCGAGATCGTGGTGGCCAC
>JANXSA010000418.1 GCA_025352915.1 Rhodospirillales bacterium
AGGCCTTGATGATGGCCTCGATCGCCCCCTAGCCGAAGGCGCTTAACAGATGGGGGTCTGGGGCCTCAGGCCCCAGCGGGTCCAGGGCAGAGCCCTGGCCTTCCTTGCTTCACCTCACGCTCCTAGGTCGCCGGCTCCAGGTCGGCACAGACCACCCGGTCATCGGCATAGCAGATGATCGCCCCGCGAATGCCGGGCGGCCGGTTGCCGCGCACCCGCATCTCCTTCAGCGGCACCTCGCGCCAGGCGTCCGGGGCCGTCGGGCCGAAGCTCTGCTTATCGATGAAGGCGAAGACGCGGCCATCGTCGTTCGGTGTCAGGGCGGCGGGGCGGCAATGGACGACGTCGCAGCACGACCAGCCCTCGCGGCTGCGCAGATCGTCAAACCATTTGATGATTTCAGGGTTCGACGGCGCGCCGGCGGGCGGGTGTGCCCGCGCCGGGGCGGCGGACAGGATCAAAGCCAGCAACAAGGTGTGGCGACTGACGATGGCACCCTCCCCAGGCTCCCATCGGATTACACCCCGCGCGCCCCCCAGGAAGCAACCACGCAAACGGACAAAAAGTTTTTGCTTCTTTTTTCAAAAAGAAGCGCTTGTTCTTCTTTGAAAAAAAGAACCAAAAAACTTTTATCCGCTTGGGCCGTGCTTCCTGAGGCGGCACGCGGTATCATCCCCGCATGATCCCGCTCTCGGTTCTCGACCTCGCCCCCGTGCCCGAAGGTAGCAACGCCGGCCAGGCCTTGCGCAATTCCGCCGACCTCGCCCGCCATGCCGAGGCGCTTGGCTATGCGCGATACTGGATGGCCGAGCACCACAACATGCCAGGGATCGCCAGTGCCGCGACCGCCGTTGCACTGGCCCATGTCGCCCATGGCACCAGCCGCATCCGCCTGGGCGCCGGCGGCGTCATGCTGCCGAACCACGCCCCGCTGCTGATCGCCGAGCAATTCGGCACCTTGGCCGCGCTGTATCCCGGCCGCATCGATCTCGGCCTCGGCCGCGCCCCCGGCAGCGACCAGGCCGCCGCCCACGCCATGCGCCGCAGCCTCAGCCAGGGCGACGACTTCCCGCAAGACGTGATGGAACTGCTGGAATACTTCAAGCCGGCTACGCCCGGCCAACCGCTCCAGGCGGTGCCCGGCGCCGGGCTGGATGTTCCCGTCTGGATCCTCGGCTCCAGCACATACGGCGCCCAGCTCGCCGCCGCTCTCGGCCTGCCATACGCCTTCGCCTCGCACTTCGCCCCGGCACAGATGGAACAGGCCGTCGCCATCTACCGCGAACGATTCCGCCCCTCCGAATACCTCGCCGCCCCGCGGGTGATGCTCGGCCTCAATGTCTTCGCCGCCGACACCGACGCCGAGGCGCGCCGCCTGTTCTCATCCCTGCAACAGGCCTTCCTGAACCTGCGCAGCGGCCGCCCGGGCAAGCTGCCGCCGCCGGTCGACGACATGGACGCCCGGCTCGACGCACGCGCCCGCATGATGCTCGACAATTCCCTGTCCTGCGCCATCGTCGGCAACCCCGACACCGTGCGCCAGGGCCTCGCCGCCTTCATCGCCCGCACCGGTGCCGACGAACTGATGGTCACCGCACAGATTTTCGACCACACCGCCCGCCGCCGCTCGTTCGAGCTTCTGGCCGGCGCGCACGCGAAACTCCAACTGGCCGCCTGACCAGCCAGCCCGGCCGCTCAGATCGGGCACACTCCCGACGCACAGGCCAGGTGCGCCATATCCACCGCCTCATGCAGCGCCGGATCGGCAATTCCCGCCACCAGGGCGGCGAAATCCATCTCCCCCACCTCTTCCTCCGGCAGATACTCATACCCCAGCGCATCGTCCGGCCGGCTCGGCAGCACCGCACAGCAGCGAATGCCCGGCTGATGCGCCAGCACCATGTCGCGGAACCGCGAAAGGTCATGCCGGTCGGTATAGATCTTCAACGTGTACGAAACCTGGTTCCCCCGCTCCGCCCCAATCCAGTGCCGCTCCAACAGCGCCAACCAGCGATACTGATCCTCCGGCGCCGCCTCGTTCGCGGTCACCAGCCGCGCCCCGATCCCCAGCCGCTGGATCAACGGCTGGGTCGGAAACCCCACGATCGCCATCCCCGGAAAGCTCTGCAACGCCCGCACCGGATACCCGCGCGCCTCATACTCGCCCAGCAACACATCGCTATCCCCCGTCCAGCCCGCATCCTCGCGCCGCCCGCGGAACTGCACCCAGCGCAGATACTGCCGCCGCGCCGGCAAATGCGCCCCCTCGGTCAACCCGAACAGCTTGCTCGTCGTCCCCGCCGGCTTCACCGTGGTCACCGTGAACGGCACCGCGAGCCCAAGCTCAGCGGCATAGGCCGAACTCTCCGCCTTCGCCGCCTCCGACAGCCGCGCCAGCATCGCCCAGAACGGCGCCGACATTTCGTCGTCCAGTAAATCCTCGAACGCTAAGCCATAGCGCACCCACGCCCATTCATGCAGCCCGGTCGGCCCAATCCCCATCCGGTTGGTGCGCCGCACCTCCTCGCCATACAGCGCGTCCATCAGATTGGCGCGCATCAGGAACCGCACCCCCAGCCGCACCGAATCCTCAACCCGGTCATCCCACGCCGCCGCCAAATCCCCATCCACCACCCCCGGCGCCACCCCGGCCAACGCCACCGGACAAGCCAGCAACGGCGC
>JANXSA010000544.1 GCA_025352915.1 Rhodospirillales bacterium
AACCAGGAGCGCGAGACCACCGAAGTGGTGCTGAAGCAGTTCCGCGGTGAACTGGTGCTGCTGGACAGTCGCCAGGACGAGGGCGGCGGCGAGATGGCCGAGGGCGGCGGCTCTGCCTCACGCGAACGTGCCCCGGCGCGCGCCGCCGGAGGTGCCCCAGGCAGCGATCGCCCAGCCGCGCGCGGTCCTTCCTGGGACACGCCGAAGCGCAGCAACGACCTGGACGACGATATCCCGTTCTGATTCCGGTCGCGCCGCAGCCGCCCTTCCGGCGCGCGCGCGCGTAGTATATAAAGATGGTTGCAAGCGGCCCTGCCCAAAGCGGACAGGGCCGCGCTTGTGTCAGGACAACAGGCACCTTCCCCGCCGCACCTCCATCAGTGAAGCTGAACCGCCAGTGAGCACCTCGTGAGCGACACCCCCGAAGGCACACCGCCCACGGACGATCCCCCGGCAGACCGGCCCAGCGATCGCCACCCGGTGATCCTCGAAGAGGAAATGCGCCGCTCCTACCTCGACTACGCCATGTCGGTGATCGTCAGCCGCGCCCTGCCCGACGCCCGCGACGGCCTGAAACCCGTCCACCGCCGCATCCTTTACGCCATGCAGGGCGGTGGCTACACGCCGGACCGCCCCTATCGCAAATGCGCCAAGATGGTCGGCGAGGTGATGGGCAACTTCCACCCGCACGGCGACAGCGCGATCTATGACGCCCTGGTGCGCATGGCGCAGACCTTCTCGATGCGCGTGAAGCTCATCGACGGCCAGGGCAATTTCGGCTCGGTCGACGGCGATCCGCCAGCGGCCATGCGTTACACCGAGGCCCGCCTGTCAAAAGCCGCGATGTTCCTGCTGACCGACATCGACCGCGATACCGTCGATTTCCAGCCGACCTACGACGAGTCCGACGAAGAACCGAAGGTGCTGCCCGCCACCTTCCCCAACCTGCTGATTAACGGCGCCGGCGGCATCGCTGTCGGCATGGCCACCAACATCCCGCCGCACAACCCCGGCGAGATCATCGACGCCACCCTGGCGATGATCGACAATCCCGAGATCTCGCTCGAAGACATCATGAAGATCGTGCCCGCCCCGGACTTCCCCACTGGCGGCATCCTGCTCGGCCGCGCCGGCATCCGCTCCGCCTTCGACACCGGGCGCGGCAGCATCATCATCCGCGCCCGCACCGAATTCGAAGACCTGCGCGGCGGCCGGCAGGCGATCATCGTCACCGAAATCCCGTTTCAGGTGAACAAATCGACCCTGCTGGAAAAAATCGCCGAGCTGGTCCGCGCCAAACAGGTCGAGGGCATCGGCGACATGCGCGACGAGAGCGACCGCTCCGGCATGCGCATCGTCATCGAACTGCGCCGTGACGCCACCCCCGAAGTGGTGCTGAACCAGCTGTTCCGCTTCACCCAGCTGCAGACCAGTTTTGGCGTCAACATGCTGGCGCTCGATCGCGGCCAGCCGCGCCAGATGGGCCTGCGCGACGCCATCGCCACCTTCATCCGCTTCCGCGAAGAAGTCATCCTCCGCCGCAGCCGCTTCGACCTCGCAAAAGCGCGTGAACGCGCCCATCTCCTCGTCGGCCTCGCTTTGGCAGTGGCCAATATCGACGAAGTGATCGCCCTGATCCGCGCCAGCGCCGACGCCGCCACCGCCCGCGCCGGGTTGATGGGGCGCGACTGGCCGGCCGAAGCCGTGGTGCCGCTGCTCGAACTGATCGAGGACGAGCGCAACCTCCTCGTCACCGATCCCGCGGGCAACCGCACCGTCCGCCTCACCGAGGAACAGGCCCGCGGCATCCTCGAACTGCGGCTCGCCCGCCTGACCGGGCTGGAACGCGAAAAAATCAACGAGGAAATGGGCGAGGTCGCCGCCAAGATCGCCGACCTGCTCTCCGTCATCGCCAGCCGGCCACAGCGCATGGACGTGATGAAGGCCGAGCTGGCCACCGTCCGCGCCGAAATCGCCACCCCGCGCATGTCCAGCATCGCCGACACCGATGCCGACCAGGACGATGAAAGCCTGATCGAACCCGGCCAGATGGTCGTCACCATCACCCGCGACGGCTACATCAAGCGCACCCCGCTGGAGACCTTCCGCCAACAGAACCGCGGCGGCCGCGGCCGCTCCGCCGCCGGCACCCGCGGCGACGACCTGGTCACCCGCAGCTTCAACGGCCACACCCACCAATGGGTGCTGTTCTTCTCGTCCGGCGGCAAAGCCTACCGCGAAAAAGTCTGGAAACTGCCCGAGGGCGGACCGACAGGCAAAGGCAAGGCGCTGGTCAACCTGCTGCCCGAACTCGGCCAGGACACCATCACCACCGTGCTGCCGCTGCCGCAGGACGAAACCCTGTGGGACAGCCTGCATCTGGTCTTCGCCACAAGGTCCGGCAACGTCCGCCGCAACCGCCTGTCCGACTTCCGCAACGTCCGCTCCTCCGGCCTGATCGCCATGAAACTGGATGAGGGCGACGAACTCATCGGCGTCGCCACCCTGCGCGAAGGCGACGACGTGCTGCTGGCCACCAGGCTCGGCCGCTGCATCCGCTTCCAGGCCACCGACGACCAGCTCCGCGTCTTCGCCGGCCGCGACTCCTCCGGCGTGCGCGGCATCAAGCTGGCCGAGGGCCGCGCGCCCGACAGCGTCATCAGCCTGTCCGTCCTGCGCCATGCCGAAGCCACGCCGGGCGAACGCACCGCCTATCTGCGCGTCGCCAACGCCCGCCGCCGCGCCGGCGACGACGAGGCCGAAGCGCCCGCCATCGTCGAAGCCGAAGAAGCCACCGAGGAAGTGACGCTCAGCCCCGAGCGCATCGCCGAGCTCGAACTGGCGGAAGAATTCCTCCTCACCGTCACCGATGGCGGCTTCGGCAAGCGCTCCTCGGCCTATGAATATCGCGTCGCCGGCCGCGGCGGCATGGGCATCGCCGCCATCACCCTGACCCCGCGCACCGGCCGCGCCGTCGCCGGCACCCTGCCGGTACGCGATGGCGACGGCGTCATGCTGGTGACCGACGCCGGAAGACTGATCCGCCTGCCCGCCGACCAGGTCCGCGTCACCGGCCGCACCGCCATGGGCGTCACCCTGTTCCGGCTCGATGCCGGCGAGCGGGTGACCAGCGTATTCCTGGTGATCGAGGACGACGTGCCAGACGAAGCCGCGGCCAAAGAAGCCGCGACCAATGAGACCGACCCCGGCCCGGCCGGGACCGACAAGGGAGACGACACGAATGGCTGAGCGCATCGGCCTCTATCCAGGTACCTTCGATCCGATCCATAACGGCCACCTCGACGTGATCGCCCGCGGCGCCCGGCTGGTCGACCGGTTGGTCGTCGGCGTCGCCATCAACATCGGCAAGGGCCCGCTATTCGAATTGGAGGAGCGCGTCGACCTGGTGACCCGCGAATGCGCCGCCATCGCCGCACGCACCGGCGCCACCATCGAGGTCCAGGCCTTCACCGGGCTGCTGGTGCATTTCGCCCGCGACCTCGGCGCCCGGATGATCGTGCGCGGCCTGCGCGCCGTCTCCGATTTCGACTTCGAGTTCCAGATGGCCGGCATGAATTACCGCATGCGCCCGGATATCGAGACCACCTTCCTGATGGCCAGCGAGCACCACCAGTTCATTTCGTCCCGCTTCGTCAAGGAAATCGCCCTGCTCGGTGGCGACATCAAATCCTTCGTCTCGCCGCTCACCTTCGACCGCACCATGGCGAAGGTGAAGGCACTTGGTTGAATCAGGAGTTCCCGCAATGCACCGCCGCACCCTGCTTGCCGCCACCCTCGCCATCACCGCGAGCCCGGCTTTGGCCCAAGCGCCGCAATCGCAGGCCATCAAGACCGATCCCGAGAACACCCTGTTCCTCGACCTCAAGGATGGCCGCGTGGTGATCCAGCTCCTGCCGGACATTGCCCCCCTTCATGTCGAGCGGGTGAAGATGCTGGCGCGCGCCAATTTCTATGACAACACCCCGTTCCACCGCGTCATCGAAGGCTTCATGGCGCAAGGCGGCGACCCCACCGGCACCGGCACCGGCGGCAGCGGCAAAGGCAACGTGAAGGCCGAGTTCTCGCGCACCCGCAAGTTCCTCCGCGGCACCGTGGGTGCGGCCCGCAGCCAGAGCCCGGACAGCGCCGACAGCCAGTTTTTCATCATGTTCGCGCCAGGGTCCTCGCTCGACGGGCAGTACACCATCTGGGGCCAGGTGGTCTCCGGCATGGAGTTCGTCGACCGTATCAAGCGCGGCCAGGGCCAGTCGGGCCAGGTGCCCAACCCGCCCGACCGCATCGTCCGCCTGCGCATCGCCGCCGACGTCAAGAGCTAGAGGCAAGGAAGACTGGGCTCCGCCCAGACCCGCCAGGGGCCAAGCCCCTGGACCTTATAAATTGAGGGTCCAGGGGGCTCGGCCCCCTGGCGGGTCTGGGC
>JANXSA010000480.1 GCA_025352915.1 Rhodospirillales bacterium
GCCACCACCGACACCGCCCGCGCCGCCGCCGCCGATGCCATCCAGGCGCGCGCCTTCGAATCCGTGCCCTTCATCCACTGCGGCCAGTTCCAAATCCGCACCGCCTACCGCAAATACCTCACCGGAATGGTCGAAGGCGGCGCCGCCTTCATGTGGAACGTCCGGCGGGTCTGATACCAACCGCCCGGCAAGGCAAGGGGCAGGGGGGTACAAACCGGGCCGCCCCCCTGCACCCTCTCCCTTGAGCTTCACGCACATGCAAGCTGCCCACCCGGCTCTATTGCCGGCCCCACCAACCTGCGCTGGTATCGTCGTGACGGCGCCACCCACCGCGCGCCCGGAGGGATCATGCCGAACCCACCCCAGGATTTCGCCCACCGCCTCGTCGCCAACATGCCCGACGCCATCGTCCACGCCGACGCCCAGGGCATCATCCAGGTCTGGAACCAAGGCGCCACCCGCATCTTCGGCTTCCCGGAATCCGAAGCCCTGGGCCAATCCCTGGACATCATCATCCCCACCAGCCTGCGAACCCGCCACTGGGACGGCTACCGAGCCACCATGCAAACCGGCCAAACGCGCTACGGCAACGGCGACCTCCTCAGCGTCCCCGCCCTGCGAAAAGACGGCACCCGCATCTCCGTCGAATTCACCATCATCCCCTTCACCGACCAAACCGGCAAAATGGAAGGCATCTGCGCCATCATGCGCGACACCACCGCCAAATTCGAAGAAACCCGAGCCCTCCAAAAACAACTCGCCGCCCTGACCTCGATGACGCCGCAATAAAAACAAAAAAAGAGTCTTCTTTTTGTGAACAAAAAGAAGCAAAAAAACTTCATCCACCAAGAACTTCTCTCCCCCCGTCCTCCACGGGGGGAGCCGGAGGGGGGCTCTCCTCACAACAACCCCAAGAAGCCCCCCCCTTAACGTCATCCTGAGCGCTGCGAAGGACCCACGCTTTCTTTCCCCGGCACACCCGCCGGCTGGCCACACCGCCTTGTCGCTGGCGCTGTGTGCGTCATGCTGCTGGTTCAATCTTCACTTCGCGAACACGGCGTGACGCAATGTCCAATGTCATCAGACGCCAATTGCGCGACCTGGTTTCGTCGTTGGTGAACGCCGCCTGCCGTCCATTCGCTGACACCGCCAGATGCCCAACATAGCCCTTCATGTCGGTGAGCCGCTCGATCCGTCCGTCACTGCTGAGGGAGTGGATCTCCCAGTTCCACGGCTGTGACAGACCCGTTACCGGCGATGGCTTCTGACCGCGATTCGTCGGATCAAGAAAATATGCCGTATTCGTCCTCGTCGCGAAGTCGAAGTTGGTCAAGTCGATGTTCCGGTGTGCCTTGCGCCGAGCGCGCTCAAGTTCTGGATACAGAACGACGGGTCTGCCGCCAGGCCGCAGTTCATAGACAATTGTGGCGGTCCCGTCGGCGCCCACGCCCTGCACCTCTCGGAGCAACTCTGGCGAGCGGGCGCCCATGGCGCTGAAATACAGCGTGCCGGATGCCGTGACGGTCGGCCGATAAATCGCGGAGAATCCGTAGTCTTTGTCAATCAGGGTGGTTATATTATGAGAAATTAACGAAATAGACTTCAACATAAATCGAGAGAAAGTGCCCCCTTCGACGAAATAGGCATTGCGGCTGTCTCTACTCAAGGCGGGGTAATATATTTTTTGATCTTGACCCGATTGAAACACCGGTAAGCGTCTGATGGCATGCGTCTTGACGTCGATCATCACCAGATCGCGTCCGAACACCCCATCTCCCTCGACGGCGATAAGTTGCGTCCCTTCGGCGGAGAAGGAGGGATATCCGAAGTGCCGTCCCGGCGGACTGGGGATCAGAACAAAAGTATCATTGGCTAGATCATAGATGCCAAGCTTCCGCTCGCCAGCAAATCGATACTGCACTGCGATCAGTTGCCCAGAGGGCGACATCGCGATGGACTCGACGGCAACGCGGGTTGGGTCCTGGACAACAGCGCGCCGCATCGAGCTGGATGGTCGGAACGCCAGCATGTCGCTGACGCAGCCGGCAGGCAGGAGACAAAGCGAGATCGACGCTGCCCGGCAAAACAGCCCACGCCGGTTCAGCATACGCATGGACCAAACGATTTCGCGGTCAAGGCGGCCTCCCGATCACAGCAGCCATTCTCATTGAGCGGCAGCAACGTGTCCATGATCCTGATGGGAAGGCGAGTCGGCCAACTCGCCGGTG
>JANXSA010000489.1 GCA_025352915.1 Rhodospirillales bacterium
CCACACCAGCCCAACCCGCCGCAACCCCGGCCCGCAAAGCTCATCCAACCGCGCCTGCCACCCCAGCCGATCCTCATGCCGCGCCGCCAAATACGGCACCATCTCCGCCGGCACACTCTCCGCCCGCGTCCCCGCCAGCCCCGGCAAATCCGACAACACCGCCCAGCCAGAAAAATCCCCCACCCGATCCCAACTGCCCACGCACTCCGCCACCTGCGGAAACTGCGCGATCACCGGCCGCATCTCCGCACTCGCCGCCACCACCAGCCGCCCGCATCGCGCCGCCGCCCACGGGATGTAACGGGAAAACTGCACCACATCGCCAAACCCCTGGTCCGCCACCAGCAACAACGTCCCCCCCATCTTCCGCCCGCCCCAGCGCCGCACCCGCCGCCGCCCCAGCACCTCCGCCGGCACCGGCGCCGGCACCCCCGGCAGCCGAAACCGCCAGCCATACCCCTCCCACCCCCGCGCGTAATCGCCAATCGCCAGCAACACCTCACCCCGCCCAAACCGCGGCGCCGCATCCTCGGGCGCCAGCGCGATCGCCCGCTCATAACAGTCCAAAGCCGCATCAATCTCCAACGCATCAAAATGCGCCAACGCCAGATTATTCAGCGCCACCGCATCCCCCGGCACCAACCCCAACGCCGCCCGCCCCGCCAAAATCGCTGCCCGCGGCTGCAACAACCGCCGATGCACCTCGATACGATTCCGATGCACCAGCGCCAGCCCCGCCGCATCCATCCCCTCGCGCGCGCCCAACTTCGCCGCCCGATCCATCAACCCCGCCGCCCGCGCCAAATCCCCCTCCCGCACCGCCGCCACCCCCTCCAGATGCAGCGCCTCCGCCTCACTCACACCGAATACCCCAGCCGCGCCATCGCCGGCGCCAAAATCGGAATCACCGGCGCCAACTGCTCCAGATACGCCCGATACCGATACCGCGACCGCGCATAAACCGGCTCGCTCACCTGGGCATAACTCGCCGTCCGCGCGTACCGCCGGTTCGCATGCGGCGCCAAACACGCAGCATCAAACCCCAACCCCAAAAACCCCAGCACCCCCCGCACCACCCCCTCGGGGTCCTCCACCAGCTCCTCATACCGAACCGGCAACAACCGCAGCGCCAGCGTGCTGCGGTAATGCGCCACCAACTCCACCGTCAGCGCCAAATGCCGCGCCGCACTCTCCAGCGCAAACGCACAGCGAAACCCATGCGTCAGCTCATTGCCAAACACCGACAGCACCACATCCAGCGGATGCCGCACCAGCAACACCATCGGACTGGCCGGAAACACCATCCCAATCAGCCCCATATGCCACTCGTTCAGCGGCATCTTATCGGTGAACCAGCCCTGCCCAGCCCCAACAATCCCCATCCCCCGCACCCGCCGCAGATAATGATCGCGCAACGTCTCCAACCCGTCCGCCTCATCCCCCATCCACAAATCCGCCAACGCCTCCGGATACCCCAGCGGGCTCGACAAAACCCGCGGCACCATCTCCGCCAAATCCCCGATCAACGGCAACTCATCCCCCGCCGCCACACTGGGATGCGCCGATAAAATCTGCTCCACCAAAGTCGTCCCCGACCGCGGAAACCCCAAAATAAAAACCGGCTGCGCGCCCACCCCAACCCCCGCCCGCGGCAACAACCGCCGCCGCTCCGCCGTGAAAAACCCCCGCAACCGCGAAGCCAACCCCTCCGCCGCCGCCGCCTCGTACTCCTGCCCCGTCACCGCCCGCAACCGCGCCTTCCCCTCCCCCCACGCCGCAAACGCCCCCTCCGCCCGCCCCATCCGATCCAGCAGCCGCCCCTTCTCCATCAACACCGCCGGCGCCCCGCCCTCCGCCATCCCGTCCAGCACCGCCAGCGCATGCTCCCGCGCGCCCTGCCGCGCCGCCACCACCGCCCGCGCCAACTGCACCCCCTCCACCCCCGGCGCCAACAAATCCGCCGCATCCAACAGCACCGAAGCCCGCTCCAACTCCCCCGCCGCCTCCTCCATCCGCGCCTCGCCCAGCACGGTGGCCAACACCCCCGGTGCCGCCGCATGACTCTCGCCATACACCGCCCGGCTCTCCACAATCCGCCCCTGCTGCTTCAAATTCCACGCCAGGTTGGCCAACACCAACGCCTCCACCCGCCCCGCCAGCACCAGCGCCCGCCGATAATGCCGCTCCCCCGGCACCGGCCGATTCGCCTCCGTCAACGCCAACCCCAACAAATGATGCGCATCCGCCGACAACGGATCGCCCCGCACCGCATTGCGCGCAAACCCCAGCGCCCCCGCCACATCCCCCCGATTCAACGCCACCCGCGCCGCCTCCCGAACCGCCACCTGGTTGCCCGGCTCCACCGCAATCACCCGCCCCAGCAAAACCGCCGCCGCCCCCAGCCGCCCCGCCCCCTGATGCACCCGCGCCAAAACCGCCAACGCCGCCGGCGACCAAGGCGCCAACTCCAAAACCTCCAGCAAAATCGCCGTCGCCCGCCCCGCATCCCCCGCCAGCCGAGCATCCTCCGCCGCCTGGATCTGCGGCGCCAACATCGCCGCCGACCCCGCCGGACTCGCCGTCGCCAAATCCATCGCGCAACACCGCAACGCCCGCAGCAAACTACCGCAACCGCAAACTCCCGCGCCGGTCACGGCGCAATCAGAAAGTTAAACAACAGGAAGAATCTTCTTTTTGTGAACAAAAAGAAGCAAAAAAACTTCATCCATTTAGAAAGACTCCCTCTCCCCTTGGGCGAGAGGGTTGGGGTGAGGGGTAATGCTACACCCAACACAAGAGAATAAATGATAACCCCCCTCAGCCAAACGAATAAAGTTTTTTTGCTTCTTT
>JANXSA010000548.1 GCA_025352915.1 Rhodospirillales bacterium
GAAGAAGACGCGCCATGCCGAGGCGCCATTCCCGGCCGGCCTCATCGAGGTTGGGGGCTGAGACCATGCAGATCGATATCAAGACCCTCGACAACACCTCCGCCGGCTCGACCGAGCTGCCGGATGAGTTTTTCGCCGCCACGCCGCGCGCCGACATCATGGCCCGCGTGGTGCATTGGCAGCAGGCCAAGCGTCGTGCCGGCACCCACAAGGTGAAGGGCATGGGCGAGGTCCGCGGCACTACGAAGAAACCCTACAAGCAGAAGGGCACGGGCAACGCCCGCCAAGGCAGTCTGCGCGCGCCGCAGTTCCGCGGCGGTGGCGCCGTGCACGGCCCGGTGGTGCGTTCGCATGGTTATGACCTGCCAAAGAAGGTGCGTCGTCTCGGCCTAATCTCGGCGCTGTCGCAGAAACAGCGCGACGGAAAGCTTGTGGTGCTGGACGCCGCGGCTGGTGGCTCGGGCAAGACTCGCGATCTGAAAGCGAAGTTGCTCGTGCTGGGTTGGAAGTCGGTCCTGGTGGTGGACCACACGGTCGACCAGGGGTTCCTTCAGGCCAGCCGCAACATCATCGGTATTGACGTCCTGCCGACCGTTGGCGCCAACGTCTATGACATTTTGGCGCACGATGTGCTGGCGATCACCACAGCGGGGATCGAGGGGCTGAAGGCCCGCCTCGCGGGGAATGGCGGCACGAGCGACGCCGTCGAAGGAGCGCAGGCATGAGTGAGACGAAGTCCCCCGCCAAGCGCAAGCCGCAGCTGTCGCGCGAGGCGATGTACAACATCATCCGCAACCCGGTCGTGACCGAGAAGGCGACGATCTTGAGCGAGCGCGGCCAGTTCGTGTTCCGCGTCGCGATCGACGCCAAGAAGCCCGAGATCAGGGCAGCAGTCGAAGGACTGTTCGGCGTCAAGGTCACCGCGGTGAACACGCTGATTAGCAAGGGCAAGACCAAGCGCTTCCGCGGTCGTCCCGGTGTGCGCTCGGATGTGAAGAAGGCGTATGTCACTCTGGCGGAGGGGCAGTCGATCGACCTCTCCACCGGCCTGGCGTGACGCAGGGATAGCGCAGATGGCACTTAAGAGTTTCAATCCAGTCACCCCGAGCCTACGCGGCACGGTGCTGATCAGCCGCGCCGAGCTTTGGAAGGGCAAGCCGCTCAAGGGCTTGACCGAGGGTCTGTCCTCGACCGGCGGTCGCAACAACCACGGCCGCATCACCAGCCGCTTCCGCGGCGGCGGTCACAAGCAATCGTACCGCATCGTCGACTTCAAGCGCCGCAAGCGCGACATGCCGGCGGTGGTCCAGCGCCTGGAGTACGACCCGAACCGCACCGCATTCATCGCATTGGTCAAGTACCAGGATGGCGAGCTCGCTTATATCTTGGCGCCGCAGCGACTGAAGGCCGGCGACCAGGTCGTGGCCAGCGCCCGTGCCGACATCAAGCCGGGCAACGCGATGCCGCTATCGGCCATCCCGGTGGGCACGATCGTGCACAACATCGAGATGAAGACAGGAGCCGGAGGCAAAATCGCCCGGGCGGCCGGGCAGTATGCCCAGCTGGTCGGCAAGGATGCGGGCTACGCCCAGATCAAGTTGATGTCCGGCGAGCTGCGCATGGTTCGCGGCGAATGCATGGCCTCGATCGGCGCGGTGTCGAACCCCGACAACTCGAACCAAAGCCTGGGCAAAGCCGGCCGTTCGCGTTGGCTGGGCCGCAAGCCGCATCAGCGTGGTGTGGTGATGAACCCGGTCGACCATCCGCATGGCGGCGGCGAAGGCCGCACCTCAGGTGGCCGTCATCCCGTCACCCCGTGGGGCAAGCCGACCAAGGGCTACAAGACCCGGGTCAACAAGCGCACGGATCGGCTGATCATCCGCAGCCGCAACAAGGGCAAGGGCTGAGGCCATGACACGTTCCACCTGGAAAGGCCCGTTCGTCGACGGGTACCTGCTGAACAAGGCAGAAGCATCGCGTGCGACGGGCCGCAACGAGGTCATCAAGATCTGGTCGCGCCGCTCGACGATCCTGCCGCAGTTCGTCGGACTGGTCTTCGGCGTCTACAATGGCCACAAATTCCTGCCGGTGCAGGTGACCGAGAACATGGTTGGGCACAAGTTCGGCGAGTTCTCGCCGACCCGTACTTTCACCGGTCATTCATCGGACAAGAAGGCGAAGCGAGGCTGACATGAGCAAGCCGAAAACCCCGCGCGGCCTGTTCGAGACCGAGGCACAGGCCGTTTTGAGCAACGTCCGCGTCAGCCCTCGCAAGCTGAACCTGGTCGCCGCGATGATCCGCAACAAGGGTGCGGCCGACGCCGTCGCCACCCTGACCTTCAGCAAGCGTCGCATCGCTGGCACGGTGAAGAAGGCGCTGGAAAGCGCCATCGCCAATGCCGAGAACAACCACCAACTGGATGTCGACCGCCTTGTCGTTACCCGCGCCGAGGTTGGCAAGTCCGTTGTGATGCGGCGTTTCCACGCCCGCGGTCGCGGTCGTGCCTCGCGTATCGAGAAGTGGTTCAGCCATCTGAAGATCGTGGTTGCCGAGCGCCAGCAGGCCGAAACCAAGAACGAGGCGGCATAACCCATGGGTCATAAAGTCAATCCGATCGGCCTCCGGCTCGGCATCAACCGCACCTGGGATAGTCGCTGGTACGCTGGCGCGGACTATGCCAAGCTGCTGCACGACGACCTGAAGCTGCGCGCTCATCTGCGCAAGAAGCTGTCCGGTGCCGGCGTCTCCCGCGTGGTGATTGAGCGCCCGGCGAAGAAGCCGCGCGTGACCATCTATGCCGCCCGCCCCGGCGTGGTGATCGGCAAGAAGGGCCAGGACATCGAGAACCTGCGCAAGGATCTCAGCAAGATGGCCAAAGGCGAGGTCTCGCTGAACATCGTCGAGATCCGCAAGCCCGAGATCGACGCCACTCTGGTGGCCGAGAATATCGCCCAGCAGTTGGAGCGTCGCGTAGCTTTTCGGCGTGCGATGAAGCGGGCGGTTCAGTCTGCGATGCGCCTGGGAGCCCAGGGCATTCGTATCAATTGCGGTGGCCGCCTCGGCGGCGCCGAGATCGCCCGCGTCGAGTGGTATCGCGAAGGCCGCGTGCCATTGCATACGCTGCGCGCCGATATCGACTTCGGCGTGGCAACGGCGAAGACCACCTATGGCACCTGCGGCGTGAAGGTCTGGATCTTCAAGGGCGAGATCCTCGTCCAGGATCCCCTCGCGCAGGACCGCCGGGCCGCCGAACAGGCGCCGCAGCGCTAAGGAATTCAGGCAATGCTTTCTCCCAAGCGGACCAAGTACCGCAAGGCCCATAAGGGCCGAATCAAGGGCGTCGCCAAGGGCGGCACCGCACTGAACTTTGGCGCCTTCGGTTTGAAGGCGCTGGAGCCCGAGCGCGTCACCGCCCGGCAGATCGAATCCGCGCGCCGTGCCATCACCCGCGCCATGCGCCGTGCCGGGCGCGTCTGGATCCGCATCTTCCCGGATGTGCCGGTGTCGCAGAAGCCGGCCGAAGTGCGCATGGGCTCCGGTAAGGGGTCTCCCGAGTTTTGGGTGTGCCGTGTGAAGCCCGGTCGCATCATGTTCGAGATTGACGGCGTCGCGCCGGAGCTGGCCAAGGAAGCCCTCACGCTGGGTGCCGCCAAGCTGCCGATCAAGACGAAGTTCATCACCCGCATCGGAGACGCGTGAGATGGCCAAGCAGACCAAGCCCGCCGACGTTCGTGGCAAGTCGCCTGACCAGCTCGCCACCCAACTGCTGGATCTGCGCAAGGAACAGTTCAACCTTCGCTTTCAGAAAGCGACCGGGCAGAACGAAGGCGTGGGGCGGGTGAAGGCGGTGCGCCGTGATATCGCACGGGTCAAGACCATCATGACAGAACAGAAGCGCGCAGCGGCCTCGGCCGCGGTGAAGTCGTAAGGGAGTAGGGGCGATGCCGAAGCGCGTCCTGATGGGTCAGGTGACTAGCGACAAGATGGACAAGACCGTAACGGTTCTTGTTGCTCGTCGCGTGATGCACCCGTTGTACAAGAAGTTCATCCGCCGCTCGAAGAACTATGCGGCGCATGACGAAGAGAACACCTGCAAGATCGGCGACACTGTGCGCATTGAAGAATGCCGTCCGATCAGCAAGCGCAAGACCTGGACCGTGGTCACGCGCAACGGCGAGCCGCTCGGCGCGCCGGTTGACGCCGCACCGGCTCAGGCGTGAAGGGACAGTAGATGATCTCCGTCGAATCCACGCTTGAGGTCGCCGATAATTCCGGCGCCCGCCGGGTGCTGTGCATCAAGGTGCTTGGCGGCTCCAAGCGCAAGACCGCCTCGGTCGGCGACGTCATCGTCGTCTCGATCAAGGATGCCATTCCGCGCGGAAAGGTGAAGAAGGGTGAGGTGCACCAGGCTGTGATCGTGCGCACAAGTTTTCCGGTCCGCCGCGCCGATGGCAGCGCCATCCGCTTTGACCGCAACGCCGCCGTGCTGATCAACAAGCAGCAGGAGCCGATCGGCACCCGTATCTTTGGGCCGGTGGTCCGTGAACTGCGCGCGCGCAAGTTCATGAAGATCATCTCGCTGGCGCCGGAGGTGCTGTGATGGCCGCACGCATAAAGAAGGGCGATACCGTCCTGGTCATCAGTGGCGCCGATCGCGGCAAGCGTGGCGAAGTACTGCGTGTGCAGCCCTCGGATAACCGCGCGGTGGTCCAGGGTGTCAACGTGGCCAAGAAGCACACCAAGCCGACCGGCATGGGTAGCCCGGGTGGCATCGTGAGCATCGAGGCGACCGTGCATCTGTCCAACCTGAAGCTGGTCGATCCGAAGACCGACAAGCCGACCAAGGTGGGCTTCCGGGTTCTGGACGACGGCCGCAAGGTGCGTGTTGCCAAAGCCACCGGCAACGTGATCGAAAGCTGAGGAGGCACCTGTGAGCGATAAGAAGAAGTCTCCCGCCAAGGGCGGCGCTGCTAAAGGCGGCAAGCCTTCCGGCGCCAAGTCAGGCGCCAAGGCTGGTGGCGGCGGACGTGGAGCGGCGCCGCCGACCAAGGCTGAGTCGCGCGCAGCGCGCGGCGAAGTAACTTACGCCGTCGCGGCCGACGTATCGGCTGGTACGGGCGAGATGCCCCGCATGCAAAAGCGCTACGTGGACGAAGTCCGCGCGGCGATGCTGACCGAGTTCGGCTACACGAACCCGATGCAGGTGCCCAAGCTCGACAAGATCGTGATCAACATGGGCGTCGGCGAAGCCGCGGGCGACCAAAAGAAACTCGATGCCGCGGTTTCGGAACTGGCGCTGATCAGCGGGCAGAAACCGATTAAGACCGTGGCAAAGAAGGCGATTGCTGGCTTCAAGATCCGCGCGGGCCTGCCGATTGGCTGCAAGGTGACACTGCGCAAGACTCGCATGTACGAATTTCTGGATCGCTTGGTGACCATCGCCCTGCCGCGCGTGCGAGATTTTCGCGGCATCGGCGCCACCAAGGGTTTTGACGGGCGTGGCAACTTCGCCATGGGCCTGAAGGAGCAGATCGTGTTCCCTGAAATCGTCTACGACAAGGTCGATGAAATCCGCGGCATGGACATCGTGTTCGTGACCACGGCCAAGACCGATGCCGAGGCGAAGTCGTTGCTAAAAAAGTTTGATATTCCCTTCGTTGCCTGATGGCGGGAGGGCATCCGTCGCGTGCGGTGGATGTAAGTTTGGACTGCGAACTTAACGCCTACGAGTTGGAAAACCACTGGCCCAGGCCAGCAGGTTCCGGAGGGTAAGACAGGATGGCCAAGACGTCCCAGGTCAACCGCAACGCCAAGCGTGAGCGGATGTCCGCGCGCGACAAGGCGAAGCGATCCACGCTGAAGGCGATCGTCATGGATCGCACTCTGCCGGTGGAAGACCGTTTCGACGCGACGATGAAACTGGCGCAGTTGCCTCGCAACGGCGCTAAGGTTCGCGTTCGTCTGCGCTGTGAGCTGACCGGCCGCGCGCGGGCGAATTATCGCAAGTTCAAATTGAGCCGCATCGCGCTGCGCGACCTCGCCAGTGCCGGGCAGATCCCCGGCATGGTGAAGGCGAGCTGGTAGGAGACGGCCCATGTCAATGTCCGATCCGTTGGGTGACATGCTCACCCGCATTCGCAATGCGCAGCGTGCGCGTCATGCCGCTTGTGTGGCGCCAGCCTCCAAGCTGCGCGCGAACGTGCTCGATGCCCTGAAACGCGAGGGCTTCATCCGCGGCTTCTCTGCCGAGGAACTGCGCCCCGGCGTCGCCCAGTTGCGCATCGAGCTGAAGTACAACGAGGGCGAACCCGTCATCAAGGAGATCACGCGCGTGTCCAAGCCGGGCCGGCGCGTCTACTCCAAGATCCAGGAACTGCCCCGCGTCTATGCCGGGCTGGGGGTTTCCATTCTCTCGACCCCGCGTGGTGTGTTGAGCGATGCCGAGGCTCGCGCTGCCAATGTTGGCGGCGAAGTCCTTTGCCGCGTGTTCTGAGGAGGGTGGCATGTCACGCGTAGGCAAGTACCCCGTCGAGGTTCCCGCCGGTGT
>JANXSA010000573.1 GCA_025352915.1 Rhodospirillales bacterium
ACGCCGTGGCCGTCGCCGGCGGAGAACAGGGCGCCCGGTGCCAGCACCGGCAGGAACAGCGTGCTGCCCTGGGTCAGCTCCTTGTTGTCCAGGTTGCCGCCGTGCTGGCGCGGCTGGATGGTGGAGATGGTGCCGTAGGCCGGCGGCGGGGCGACGCCCATCACGCCGAAGAACGGTGCCAGTTTCAGCTCGACGCCATAGGGCATGCGGCAGGTCATCTTTTCCCGGTCGACCGGGATGTGGGTCAGGAAGGGTTCGTGGAAATCCTCCGGCAGGGTGCCGGCCAGCGGGCGGAAGCCGCAGAAGCCCCAGTCATTGCCCAGCTCGATCTTGTCGATCCGCACTTCCAGCATGTCGCCGGGCATGGCACCGGCCACGGCGACCGGGCCAGTGATGATATGTCCGCCGGCGCGCGGAATGTCGGAGGCATGGATCGCCGCCAAAGCCGGCGGGATGGCGAAGCCGGAGCCCGGCGGCGGCATCACCGGGGGGCCGCCGGAGACGCATTCCAGCACCACCGTGTCGCCCGATTGGACCGTCACCACCGGCGGGATCGCGGCATCGAAAATGCCCCAGCGGACGGTGCTGGGGGTGGCGGGGACGTGGTGGACGGTCATGGGCGGGCTCCGATTCGTAGGGCAGCAAGGATGTTCTTTTTTGAAAAAAAGAACCAAAAAACTTTTCCCCGTTGGCGCGGGTGCCAGCCGGGAATGCCGGGCGCAAATGGGTAAAGTTTTTTTGTTTCTTTTTGTTCACAAAAAGAAGATTCTTACGTCTTCGGCAGATCCAGCAGCGCGGCGGCCGCGGCGAAGTCGGCGGCGACGGGATGGCGCTGCGACGGTTCGGTAGTGCTGCGCGGGCGAATGATGTGGCAGGTGCGCATTCCGGCGGTGGTCGCGGCGTCGAGTTCGGCTTCGACGTCGGACAGGAAGGCGACGGCCGGGGGCGGCACGTTCATGGCGATGGCCAGGCGGACATAGGTTTCGGGGTCGCGCTTGGCGCCGATGCGGGTGTCGAAGAAGCCGGCGATCAGGCCGGACAGGTCACCATCGACGGAATGGCCGAAGATCAGCCGCTGGGCCTGGATCGAGCCCGAGGTGAAGGTGAAGACGCGCACGGCCTTGGCCGCCCAGGCATGTAGATGCGGGGCGATGTCGGGGTAGACTTGGCCGCGCAGGGCGCCGTCAGCGTAGCCTTGCTCCCAGATCATGCCCTGGAGCTGTTGCAGCGGGGCAATTTTGAGATCGCGCTCGCTCCAGTGCCGCAGGGTGGTCAGTTCCGACTGGTCGGGGACCATGCGGCGCACTTCGGCGAGCACGCCGGCGACCTCGGGCAGGTCGATGCGCGACGCCCAGTCGGGCAGGGCGTCGAGGGCGAAGGGCAGCAACACGTCCTGGATGAAGGACGAGGGCGTGGTGGTGCCCTCGATATCGGTCAGGACGGCGCGGGGCGCGTACACGCGGCGCGGGCCGGCGGATCAGCCCGGGCGGGCTGGCGTCGACTGGGTGGTGCCGGCGGCAGTGCTGGCGCCGGGGCCGGGGATGGTGCCGGCCGGCTTGTCGGTGGCGCTGGCTTCCATCGAGGCGTCGGTGTCTTCGGCCATGTTCTTCTTGAACGACTTGATACCCTTGGCAAAGTCGCCCATCAGCCCGCTGATCTTGCCGCTGCCGAACAGCAGCAACACGACCGCCAGAACGATCAGCCAGTGCCAGATGCTGAAACTACCCATCTCGTCCTCCAACCGGGGCCTTATCCCCGCGCATCTTCCACATGGCCCGGCGGGTCGTGCGATGCAAGCGAAGTTTGATTGCTTCCGCTACAGGTCGCTTCTCGCGCGGGGGGCCGGCCGGCCGGTGGAGGAACTCATCGCATAGCGGGCAGCCACCGGGGTGGCGCGGGCGAGTTCGGCGTAGGTCGCCTCGCGTGGCGGGTGGATGAAGCCGTGCGCGGGATAGACGGTATTGCCCAGCTGGTTGACGGGGGGGTACCAGACCCGCACCTCGCTCCAGTCGTTGCCCGGCGAGACGTCGACGATCGTCTGGTCCTCGTCGACATGGCCGGCGACCCAGTTGGCCTGGGTGACCATCACCTGGCGCGGGCCGACCAGGCGGCTGACCACCGAGACGTGGCCGGAGCGCAGGCGGGAGGTGCGCTTGAACACCAGCACGCTGCCCAGGATCGGGCGTTCGCTGCGGGTGTAGCGGCCGGAGGCGTTGGTCCACCAGGAATCGGCGTCGCCGTAGAGTGCGATGCCGGAGAGCTCGCGGGCGAAGGGCGCGCAGTTGATGCCGGGGACCTTCATGCTGGCGCCGCCGGCAACGGAGGATGTGCGCGACGAGCCGCAACCAGCCAGCAGCAGCGCCACGGCAAGCGAAGGAGTCAGGCGTTGGAACAGGGACCTGCGCGCGATCATGCGCGCACTATAGCAGCCCGGCACGTCAACGCACGGAAATTGCAGCTAAGCCGGTATGACAAAGCCGCAGATCATCACCCCGCCAGCAGCGTGCCCAGGACATAGTCCGTGTGCGCGCCGAGCGCCGGGCCGGTCCAGCCGATGGTATCCTCGGGCCGGGCGCCGTCGAAGCGGATGGTCGGGCCGAAATGCAGGGTGCGGCCGATGAGCGGGTCGTCGACTTCGAGCACCGCGCCGCGGGCTCGGTTGTGCCGGTCGGCGGCGATGTCGGCGATGTCGAACAGGCGGCAACAAGGGACGTCGGCGGCTTCGAGCGCTTCCTCGGCCTGGCTGGCGGGCAGGGTGCGGGTCCAGGCGGCGATGGCGGCATCAAGCTCGCCGGCGGCGGCACAGCGCAGGGCGTTGGTGGCGAAGCGGGGCTCGGCGGCCAGCTCCGGGCGGCCGATGGCGGCCATCAGGCGGGCGAAGATCAGGTCCGAGTTGCCGGCGACGCAAAGCCATTTGCCATCGGCGCAGGGGTAGGTGTTGGTGGGCGCGGCGGTGGGGATGGCCGCACCTGCGGGTTGGCGGACGCGGCCGTCGATGGCGAATTCGGGCAGCATGCCCTCCATCAGGGAGACGATGGAATCGACCAGGTTGACGTCGATGATGCGGCCCTTTCCGGTGCCCGTTACGTCGCGTTCGTAGACGGCGCTGAGCAGGCCGATGGCGGCGTATAGCCCGGCCAGGTCGTCGCCGATGGAGATGCCGCAGCGCGGCGGCGGCAGGTCGCTGTGGCCCGCCGGGTGGCCGGTGAGGTGGCGGATGCCGCCTATGGCCTCGCCGATGGCGCCGAAGGCGGGCTTGTCGCGGTATGGGCCGGTCTGGCCGTAGCCGGAGACACGGGCGATCACCAGGCGGGGGTTGATGGCATGCAGCACGTCCGGGCCGAGGTTGAGTTTTTCGAGTTGGCCGGGGCGGAAGTTTTCGACCAGCACGTCGGCGCGGGCGGCCAGGGCGAGGGCGCGTTCGCGGTCGCGCTTGAGGTCGAGCACCACGGAGAGCTTGTTGCGGCCGTGGATGCTGAACCAGACGGGGTGGCTGTTGACGGTGG
>JANXSA010000649.1 GCA_025352915.1 Rhodospirillales bacterium
CCGCCCCAAAGTAGCCCAACTTCACCCGCTCGCGACACGCGCCGCTACCCGGCTGGGATCATCGGAATACCCGGCTGGCTTCGATCGGAATCAGTGGCTGGTTTCAATCGGAATCGATGGCTGCAATCGTCGGAATGCGCACTGTGCCGCAAAGAGTACGCTACGAGGCGCATATCGGGCTATGGGATGGGTCATTGCGTATGCCAGGACTTCGCAAGTCACTGTTGCTGTTCAAGTCTGGAGATGCACGACGACTCTCCGATCTTCGAGCCGCCGTCACTGCCTCCTACGGCCTCTCGGCCAAACATCCGGCGGGCCCACTTGGCCCGTTCTATCCGGTTAGCACCGATGGGGAGCTTCCCAACGAGTTGGATGAAGATACTCGCCGGAGGTTCGATGACGTGATCGGGGAAATTGGACACGGTTTGCTCGACACGCTTGAGCGCCGATCCACCAAGCTTGCCAACAACGACGCACTGCGCTGCCTGACCTGGATTTTCGCAGCCTGTCCGCTCGCAGTGCAACACATGGTTGTGAAGGCGTTCACCGCCATTCTAGCCGGAGAGACCCACCCACTACTCGCTCCGGTCGGGGCAAAGACGGTGGTGATACATGGCCTTGGCCGAATTGTCACTGACAGGGCATTAATCAGCAGCCTGCTCCCTCTGCTATGGACCCGCCTCCCGGACACCACCTTTCTGGCACCCCTTGCGTCAATGCTATCGAGACCGCGGGTTACGCCAGACGTCCTCGCTGGTATGGAGGTCGAGGCGATCACAGACCGTCTGCGGTGGGTTCTTCGAGCGCAGCACGAGGATGGCGAGTTCGCCATCGACTATAAGTATGCGCTGATGGTCCTAGCTGGTTTATTGCGTGTTCGAGAACACGACCCCTGGGCCCTGATGACCGAGCGGTCTGTGGCGGCTCGCCGCGTGACTGAAGAGTTGAAGGAGGCGGCCGCGAGACTGCGATTTGGAGCGACGAGAATCAGGGGCGCAACCCAGAAGCTGGCCATTACCCTGTCGCTGGTCGACTTCCTGGAGACCAACGAGGGCCGACCAGACATCCTGACCGTGATCGACCAGATCGAAGGATAAATTGGATATGCGCTGTCCCGTTGCCGCGATCCCGACCTGCTGCAGCTTGCGATCCAATTTGCGTGGTTTGGGGCAAGCGGTCGACGAACGAGGGTATTCGATCCACGGTTCGATTCCAGCCCCTCTCGCACAGTCAACAGGTTTTTCGAACTCGACACCTCGTCGCCCACCGGCAACGCCATGATATAATTACGCTTTTGAGAAGCGTACTAAATCGCCCAAGTCCACAGGTCCGGAGAGACTGGGCCGCCAGAGAGCCGATTTCGGCCCTCGTTGTACCCATGTCGGTCAACAGGTATCCCCAGGAAACCTACGCATTTTTCGGCGCATCGAACGAACAGAGAGCGGGGTTTGCGGTGGAACTGGCCCTCCAGAGGGTATTCGAACCGGCAAACCATGCCTCTCACATAACCCGTTGATGGAGAACGATTCTTTGTCGCCATACTTCATCACGCTAGGCAAACCGTCCGGAGACAATGGCCCTCCAGAGACCCAAAATCGGATATTCCGGCCTGACACTAGGCAAACCGCCTACCGGTAAACCCTTCTGAAACCACGCGATTTTCTGGCTACCAGAGCGGCCGGAGACGGCTTCGCCCTCGGGCGCTGGCTGGGGCGGGAGGGATCGAACCTCCGAATGGCGGAATCAAAATCCGCTGCCTTACCGCTTGGCGACGCCCCAACGCAGCACCTTCCTTAACGCAATATCGCCGCCAGGGAAATCTCCCCGTCGCTTACGTCCCGGCTCCGCCCCAAACCCACCAGCCGCGCCCCCTCAACCCGGCCGCGGCGCGGCGTGCCGTGGCGGCGTCGTCGAACAGCGCGAAGCAGGTCGCCCCGCTGCCGCTCATGCGCGCCAGCCGGCAGCCAGGCCGCGCAGCTAGTGCGGCCAGCACCTCGGCGATCACCGGACAGAGTGCAACGGCCGCCGCTTGCAGATCATTGGCGGAGTCCGCGAGATCGCGCGCCATCGCGCCGGCATCGCGCCACGCCGCCGGCAGCGCGGCCGCGGCGGAAAACCCGGCGCCGCTGGCTGTCCGCGCGCGAAACACCGCCGGTGTCGCCACCGCCGTGCCGGGGTTGGCCAATACCATGCCGAATTCCGGCAGCCCCGGCGCCGCCGACAGCGCCTCGCCCACGCCGCCCATCCGCGCCGGCACCTGGGCCAGGCACACCGGCACATCCGCCCCCAGCGCGATCGCGAGATCGTCTGGGACCGTCACCCGCCACAGCCGCGCCAACAGGCGCAGCGCCGCCGCCGCGTCGGCGCTGCCGCCGCCAATCCCGCTGGCCACCGGCAGGTTCTTGGTCAACAACAGGCGTGCCCCGGTTGCCACACCCCGCGCCGCCGCCAGGCGCCGGGCGGCGCGCAGCACCAGGTTGTCGCCCTCGCCGGCAAGCCCGGCCGCGAACGGGCCGGCGACGGCGAGCGAAAGCCGCTCATCCGGCGCGGCGGCGAGGCTGTCGCCGATCTGCGGAAACACCGCGAGACTGTCGAGCAGGTGGTAGCCATCGCCGCGCCGGCCGACGACATGCAGGAACAGGTTGACCTTGGCCCTGGCCGGCTCGTCCAGCATTGCGGTCAGGGCGTGATGCCCAGAAGCTGTTCGGCCGAGCGCAGCCGTCCCTCCATTCGTTCCTTCTCTTCCGGCTCGGGCTTCAGGTTCATCGCCCGGCGCCACTGGAACACCGCCTCCAGCCGCCGTCCGGCCTCCCAATAGGCATCGCCGAGATGGCCGTTGACGGTGGCATCGCCGGGCTCCAGCTCGGCGGCGCGCTCCAACAGGCGCACGGCGGTGGCGGTGTCGCCCATGCGCATCGCCACCCAGCCCAGGCTGTCGATCATCGCGCCGTCATTCGGGCGCTGCTGCACCGCCTTTTCGATCATCTCCTTGGCCTGTTGTAGGTTGCGGCCCTGCTCGGCCCAGGAATAGCCGAGGTAGTTCAGCACGAAGGGCTGGTCCGGCACGAAGCGCAGCGCCTGGAGAAAATCCGCCTCCGCCCGCGCCCATTCGCGCGAGCGTTCCAGCGCGATGCCGCGGTCGTAATACAGCGGCCAGTGCGCCGGCTGCGGCGCGCCGAGCAGGGCGATCGCGCGGTCATAGGCCAGCACCGCCTCGGGGAAGCGCTTCTTGCTGCGCAGCATGTCGCCGATCAGGCCTTGCGGTTCCGGCCGGTCGGGCTGGGTGCGCGCCAGGTCGTCCAACAGGCGCAAGGCATCGTCGCCGCGCTCCAGCTTCAGCAGCAGGCGGGCCTGGCGCATCTTCACCATCGGGCCCAGCGGATCGCCGGACCGGATCGCCGCCAGCAGCTCCAGCGCCATTTCCGGCCGGCGGCCATTGCCGATGATCTCGGCGGCCAGGAGGCGTGCCACCGTGTGGTCGGGGCGCAATTGCAACGCCAGCCGGGTCAGCGCCAGGGCGAAATCGCCGGACTCCTGGCCGCGCAGGATGCTGGCGATGGCCACATAGGTTTCGGCCAGCCCGTCCAGTGCGTTGCTCACCTGTTGCCCGCCGGCATCGGCCAGCAGGCCCGGCAGGGCGACCATGAGATCGTCATTGCCGGTCGTCATGCCGCGCAGTGCTGCTTCGGCCGCCGCGCTGTTGCCCTGGCGGGCTTCCCAGCTGGCGATTTGACGGCCGAGTTGCAGGTGGCCGGTGCCGCCGAATTCGGTTTGCGCGGTCTGGTACAGCCGTGCCGCCAGGGCGCGGCGGTCGGCCAGGTCGGCGATCAGGGCGCCGTGCAGGGCGTAGAAGGCACGAAACCGCTGGCTGTCGATCAGGGGTTGCAGGGTGGCCAAGGCGGCGTCCGGCTGACCGCGGCCGAGCTGGGCCCAGGCGACCAGCATCGGGCGCATCACGTCGGCGGCACCTTCGCGCGGCAGGGCGGCGAAGCGGGCCTCGGCCTGGGCCCAGGCGCCGGCCTTGGCATCGCGGCCGGCCAGGACCAGTTGCGCGGTCAGGTTGCGGCCCAGCAGGCCGGCCAGGCGCTCGGCTTCCGGGCGGCCGGCGGCCAGGGTGGTCAGGAAGGCCTGTTGGCGCAGTTCGTCGTTGTCCATGTCCGCGGCCAGGGCGCGCTGGTAGGCCAGGGCGGCGGTGTCCAGGTCACCCTGGCTGGCGGCGAAGCGGCCGGTCAGCAGGGCGGCGGAGCCGGGCGGCGAGGGGGCGCGGCGGCGCGGGGCGGGGGCGGCGGCGGGTGGGACGGCGGTGGCCACGCTCTCGGCCATGGTCAGGGTCGAGGGGGCGGATTCGGCGGCACCACAGGCCGACAGCAACGACAGGATCAAGAGGAGCGGGCGATAAGGATGCATGGCCGTATCCTATCAAAGCCGGCAGCCCCGCGCTATCGGCGCGGTTTCACTGGTTGTTAAGTTTTGCGGCAGCAAATTGGGGTGCCCTCCTGGAGCCGGTGACGCCATGACCGATGCCTGCGATCCGCCCTCGTGCGAAGCTGTGCCAGGCGAGGATGTGCCGAATGATTCGGCCCCGGATGGGGGGGCGTGGCGCGCGTTTCTGGACCGCACCTTGGGGCCGTTGGTCCCGGTATGAATCGGAGCACCGCCGCCCTGGTGACGCGGGTTTTGAAGCTGCGCGAGGCGGGCGAC
>JANXSA010000666.1 GCA_025352915.1 Rhodospirillales bacterium
GCCGCCGACCTGCACCCGCAAACCCGCGCGGTGCTGAAAACCCGCGCCTGGCCCCTCGGCATCACCCTTTTCGAAATTCCCCCCGGCGACCCCGCCGCCATCGCCGCGGCAAAACCCTTCGCCATCGTCCTGCAATACCCCGGCACCTCAGGCGAAATCCGCGACCTCAGCGCCGAAATCGCCGCCGCCCACGAAGCCGGCGCCCTGGCCATCGTCGCCGCCGACCCGCTGGCGCTGACCCTGCTCACCCCGCCCGGCGAAATGGGGGCCGACATCGTCGTCGGCTCGGCCCAGCGCTTCGGCGTCCCGATGGGCTTCGGCGGCCCGCACGCCGGCTACATGGCCACCAAGGACAGCTTCAAGCGCGCCATGCCCGGCCGCCTCGTCGGCGTCTCCGTCGATGCCGCCGGCGCGCCCGCCATGCGCCTCGCCCTGCAAACCCGCGAGCAGCACATCCGCCGGGAAAAGGCCACCTCCAACATCTGCACGGCGCAAGTGCTCCTGGCCGTCATGGCCGGCATGTACGCCGTCTGGCACGGCCCCGCAGGCCTCAAGCGCATCGCCAAACGGGTGAACCTCCAGGCCCGCCTGCTCGCCGCCGCCGCCGCCCAGGCCGGGTTCAAGCTGCGCCATGACGCCTTCTTCGACACCATCGCCCTCGAAGCCGGCTCCCGCGCCGACGCCCTGATGGACCATGCCGTGAAGGCCGGCCTCAACCTGCGCCGCCTCGACGCCACCGGCGTATCGATCTCGCTGGACGAAACCGTCACCCGCGAAGAACTCGCCCGCCTCGCCCTCATCCTCGGCGGCAACCTCTCCGCCGCCCCGGCCTCCATCCCCGAGGCATCGGCCCGCAAAACCGCCTTCCTCCAGCAAGCCGTCTTCAACACCCATCACGCCGAACACGAAATGCTGCGCTACCTCAAGCGCCTGGAAGACAAAGACGTCGCCCTCAACCGCTCGATGATCCCGCTCGGCTCCTGCACCATGAAGCTGAACGCCACCGCCGAAATGATCCCGGTCACCTGGCCCGGCTTCGCCGACATCCACCCCTTCGCCCCCGCCAACCAAACCCGCGGCTACAAGGAACTCATCGACCGCCTCTGCGACTGGCTCAAAACCGCCACCGGCTTTGCCGGCGTCTCGATCCAACCCAATGCCGGCAGCCAGGGCGAATACGCCGGCCTCCTGGCCATCCGCGCCTGGCACGAAAGCCGCAACGACCACGCCCGGGACATCTGCCTGATCCCGTCAAGCGCCCACGGCACCAACCCCGCCTCCGCCGCCATGGCCGGCTACCGCGTCGTCGTCACCGCCTGCGACAAGGACGGCAACATCGACATGGCGGACCTGAAGGCGAAAGCCGAGCAGCACGGGGAAAAGCTCGCCGCCCTGATGATCACCTACCCCTCCACCCATGGCGTCTTCGAAACCACCATCTTCGACATCTGCCAGCTCATCCACAGCCACGGCGGCCAAGTCTACATGGACGGCGCCAACATGAACGCGCAAGTCGGCCTCACCTCCCCCGGCCGCATCGGCGCCGATGTCTGCCACCTCAACCTGCACAAGACCTTCTGCATCCCGCACGGCGGCGGCGGCCCCGGTGTCGGCCCGGTCTGCGTCGCCGAGCACCTTGTCCCCTTCCTGCCCAACCACCCGATGCGCGAAGACGCCGGCCCCGCCACCTCCTACGGCCCGGTCTCCGCCGCCCCCTACGGCAGCGCCCTGATCCTGCCGATCTCCTACGCCTATATCCGCATGATGGGCGGCGCCGGCCTCACCCGCGCCTCCGAAGTCGCCATCCTGAACGCCAACTACATGGCCCACCGCCTGCGCCCGTACTACCCGATCCTCTACGTCGGCGCCTCCGGCATGGTCGCCCATGAATGCATCATCGACTGCCGCGGCTTCGCCACCACCTCCGGTATCCAGGTCGAAGACATCGCCAAGCGCCTGCAAGACTACGGCTACCACGCCCCAACCATGTCCTGGCCCGTCGCCGGCACCCTGATGATCGAACCCACGGAAAGCGAAAGCAAAGCCGAAATGGACCGCTTCTGCGACGCCATGATCGCCATCCACGGCGAAATCACCGACATCGAACGCGGCACCCTCGACAAAACCGACAACCCGCTCAAAAACGCCCCCCACACCGCCCGCGAAGTCACCGCCGAAACCTGGACCCACCCCTACCCCCGCGAACGCGCCGCCTTCCCTCTGCCCTTCGTCGCCGCCTCCAAATACTGGCCTCCGGTGAAACGAGTGGACAACGTCTACGGCGATCGCAACCTCATCTGCACCTGCGCGCCTTTGGAGGCATACGCACAAGCGG
This sequence comes from Rhodospirillales bacterium, assembly GCA_025352915.1. GTDB lineage: Bacteria > Pseudomonadota > Alphaproteobacteria > Acetobacterales > Acetobacteraceae > CAMDGX01. Next base: position 2,336 of record JANXSA010000666.1, read on the forward strand.
CAGAATAAGCGAAAAGAAGACTCTTCTTTTTGTGAACAAAAAGAAGCAAAAAAACTTCATTCACTAAGGCTCTCCTCCCTCTCCC
>JANXSA010000709.1 GCA_025352915.1 Rhodospirillales bacterium
CGGCGGTGGGAACGCCGTAGCGCGCCTGGTCGCGCGGCAGCGCGGGCTTGCCATCGGCGCGGTCGGTGTTGCGGAAGTAGCCGGCCCAGTTTTCTTCGCAGCTGAGGTAGGTTCCCCAGGGGGTGACGCCGTTGGCGCAGTTGTTCAGCGTGCCCCGTGCTTGCGTGCCGTCCGGGCTGTAGCGTGTGCGCAGCAGGGCGTGGCCGCGCGCCGGGCCGGCAATGGCCATCGGGGTGGCGGCGGTGATGCGGCGGTTGCGCGGGTCGGCCACCACGTCCCATCGTCCCTCGGCGCCGCGGGCGACGCGGACGATGGAAACACCGTGTGCGTTGATCTCCTTCAGCACCTCATCCGCCGGCCGGGTGCCGTCGCGCAGCGGCATCTGCTCGCCGGTCATTTCCTTGCCCTGGGCGGTGGCGTGCAGGAAGCGCGGCTCGATGTATTCGTGATTGATCGCCAGCAGGCCGTCCCGGCTGCTGGCATCGATCGGGAAGAAGGCCATGCCGTCGTGGTGGGCGCCGATCTGCATCGCCTGGTCGGCGGCGCTATTGTCGAGGCGCCAGGCCGGCATGGTCCCGGTGATCGGCGTGCCGGCGGGGACGAGGAAACGCGCGGTATAGCCGTCGGGGACGACTATGCGATCCTCGACCGCGACCGGCACGGGCTTGAAGCCGATCGCCGGTTGAGTCGTCGTGGTATGTGGCGCCTGGGCGCTGGCGTCACCCATGAACACGATGGCGGCGCCGAGACCGCCGGCGAGCGCGGCGCGGCGCGAGAGGCGCGCTTGCGCGATGTCGGCGATGCAGGGGTTGGCCGAAGTGTTGGACGGCACCTCATCGCCGTGGCTCAGAATGTCGCCGCGATCGTTGGGTGCCATCGGTGCTCTCCTTGCAGCCGCCCGCGCGGCACTTCCCAACGGGATACAGGCGTGGCGATGGCAATTGCTCGCTAGGTTGATGACGATTGCATGACAAATCGCGGCTGGGGGCATGAGATGCTGCCTCGGTCTTGGCGCCCGGCGTGAGTATCGCCATGCAGTCGCGTAAGCTGCGGTAACGCCCAAGAGACTCTGTTGCATGACCGCCGATCCCGCGTGGCGACGGATTATTATCGTCGGCTGCCCGATGGAAGGCTGCTGTGGGGCGGACGCGCCAGCGCGGTGGAATGGAAGTCATCGCGGTTGGCGGCGTTGCTGGCGCGGGACATGGCGCGGGGCATGGCGCGGGACACGGCGCGGGACATGGCGCGGATCCATCCGGGGCTCGGCGCGCTGAAGGTCACCTCGGCCTGGAGCGGGCTGATGCCGATTGCGCGGCACCGCATGCCGATTATCGGCCAGCTCGCCGCCTGGCGGTTGGCGTTTCAGGCGCTGTACTGGCGCCATCAGTTCGATGACTGGCGGATTGCCCGGCGGGCTCAGGCCGGCGCGGGCCGGTAATGCCAAACGCTGGCCGGGGGAAAATTGAACGGTGTCCAGGCAAGGCGGCGAGCGGTCAGCCCCAGCCGGGCGAGCGACAGCGGCGAGGTGAGGCAATAGCTGTAGTGCAGGAAACCGCAAGCCGGCGCGACGGCGGCGAATGATGCGACAAAGCGCCGTTGCTCGTGCAGCGGCAACAGGACCAGGGGCACGCCGCAGATCACCGTGCCGATGCGCGTGCCAATGCCGGCGAGCAGCGCCGGGAGTTCGCGGGCATCGCCCTGGATCACCCGGACGCCCGGCATGGCCCGACGCAGATGATCGACCAGGGCGGGGACGATTTCCACCAGCACCAGGCGGTGCGCCGGAAGCCCGGCGTCGAGCAGGGCGCGCGAGATGACGCCGGTGCCGGCGCCGAGTTCCAGCACCAGTTCGTCCGGGCTGCACGCGGCATGCTGGACCACGCGCCGACACAGCGCCAGCGAGGATGGCACGATGGAGCCCATCTGCAGCGGGTGGGCCAGCCATCGACGGAAGAACAGGCCGGGGCTTGCCACCCGCCCGACACTTGCTTGTTGCGACACGCGACGTCTCCGGTCAGGGGGCATGCCCGCCGAGGGGCACGAGATGGGACAGGAACGCCTCGGCGCAGGCGCGCCAACTGAAGCGCTCGGCGTGGGTGCGGCAGGCTTCGCGGTCGGCCCGCAGCGCCGCCAGCGCGGCCGCGCCCAGGTCAGGACCGATGGCGCCAATGCAGCCCACGGCGCCGGCCAGCACATCGCGCGGCCCGGTGACGTCGAACGCAGCCACCGGGGTGCCGCAGGCCAGCGCCTCTAGGATGACGAGGCCGAATGTGTCGGTCAGGCTCGGGAAGACGAAGACGTCGCTGCCGGCATAGGCGGCGGCGAGCTCCGCGCCGTAACGCGGGCCGGTGAAGTGGACCGCAGGATGGGCGCGGCGCAGTGCGGCGAGTTGCGGGCCGCCGCCGACCACTACCTTGGAGCCCGGCAGGTCGAGGTTGAGAAAGGCGCCGATATTCTTCTCCACCGAAACCCGGCCGACATAGGTGAACACAGGGCGCGGCAGATCCCAGGCGCACGCCGGCAGCGGGCGGAACAGGTCCAGGTCGACCCCGCGTGACCAGGGACGCAATTGGCGGAAGCCCCGACCGGCCAACTCATCGCGCAAACTCTCGGTTGCGACCATCAGGCCCTGGCCGGCGTTGTGAAACCGCCGCAGCCACGCGTAGAGCCAGCGTGTTGGCAGGCCGATGCGCGCATTGACGTATTCCGGGAAGCGGGTGTGAAACGCGGTGGTGAAGGCACAGCCGCGCCGGAGCGCCCAGCCCCGCGCCGCCTGGCCCAACGGCCCCTCGGTTGCAATGTGCAGCGCATCGGGCGCGAAGCTCTCGATGATGCGGTTGAGCGGCCGGCCTGGCGCGACCGACAGGCGGATGTCGGGATAGGTCGGGCAGGGCAGCGTCAGGAAACGGTCCGGCCCCACCACCTCGACCGTGTGGCCCATCGCGCGCAACTCCGCGCCCACGGTCTGCAGCGTGCGCACCACACCGTTCACCTGTGGCAGCCAGGCGTCGGAAATGATCAGGATGCGTGCCGGCAGCGGCCCAACGGCCAGCAGCCGGCGCCAGTACTCCGGCTGCGTGCCGGACGCAGTCGATACTTCAGACAGGCTGGACCACCCGCGCCGCATGGGGCGCTGTGAAGGAAAAGCTGTTCAGCGCCGCCCAATCGAGCAGTTCCAGCCGCCCGTCATGGTGCTCCACCAGCGCGGTGCAGCTTTCGACCCAGTCGCCATCATTGATGTAGAGAATACCGTCGACCATGCGCATCTCGGCATGATGGATATGCCCGCAAACCACGCCGTCCAAGCCGCGGCGGCGGGCCTCGCCGGCCAGCGCGTGTTCGAAGCGGTCGATTGCCTTGACCGCCCCCTTGACCTGTCGTTTCAGCCAGGCTGATAGCGACCAGTAGGAGTATCCCAGGCGGCGGCGTACGCCATTGAACCAGCGGTTGAGCACCAGGGCGGCGGTGTAGGCGCCATCACCAAGCAGCGCCAACGCCTTTGCGTAACGCACCACGCTGTCGAACTCGTCGCCATGCATAATCAGCAACCGCCGCCCGTCGGCGGTTTCATGAATCGCCTCGCCACGCAGGCGGATGCCGCAGACCTCCAGGCCCATCGGCAGCCAGGCACGGAACATCTCGTCGTGGTTGCCGGGAATGTAGGTGACTTCGGTGCCGTTGCGCGCCTTGCGCAGGATGAGCTTCAGCACTTCGTCATGTGCGGCATCCCAGTGCCAGGACTTGCGCAACCGCCAGCCATCGACGATGTCGCCGATCAGGTAAAGCCGGTCGCTGCTGGTTCGCTTCAGGAAATCCAACAGGAACTCGATACGGCATCCGCGCGTGCCGAGATGGAGGTCCGAGATGAAGATCGTCCGATAGCGCGGTGTGGCGTTCGATGCATCCAGCGAGATGGCGTTCATGCAGGGCCACAGTCCGATGTTCGCGTGCACCAGATGCGGCAACTCCGTTGCCATGCACGTGAAGTTTCGATGACCTGCCTTGTGCGCTGCCGCACTGGCAAAGATCATCGAACCGCCGCGAGACTGTCATCGCTACTTCATGGACGGGTGCCAGGCTTGGTCTTTCGCCATGCGATTCGGAGGCGGCGCTTGTCATGATTGTGATCTATAATCCTACAGCCGGTCGGCGCCGCGCCCGCATGCTGTGGCGCGTCCTCGATCGACTGGTGCTGGCGGGGTCGCGTGTCGAGGTTGTCGAAACGCGGTGGGCAGGCCACGCGACCGAGCTCGCACGAAGCGCGGCTGAAAGCGGTCAGGCATTGGTTGTTGCGGCCGGCGGCGATGGCACGATCGCCGAGGTGGCCGGCGGAATCGAAGGCTATGGCTCGAAGCTTGGCATCATTCCAATGGGCACGGCCAACGTGCTGGCGCACGAGCTGGGACTGACGTTTGGCCCGGATGGTGTGGCCGCGGCACTCGGGTTGGCCCGGACTTGCGACATTTGGCCCGGGCTGGTCCGCTCCGATGACGGGTCGCCGCAGCCGCGCAACGGTGTGTTCGTGCAAATGCTGGGTGCGGGGTTCGATGCGCAAGTGGTGCATCACATCTCGCTGCCGCTGAAGCGTCAATTCGGCGCGCTTGCCTACGCGTTGCAGGCCGGGCGCGAGCTGACCCGATACCGGTTTCCGCCGATCCGGGTGCAGGTGGATGACGTTGCCTACGACACGGCAGGTGTCGTCATCACCAAGGGCAAGCTATATGGCGGTCGCCATCTGCTGGCGCCCGGCATGTCGCCGACACGGCCAGGCTTCACCGTGGCGCTGTTCGACCGCGCCGGGCCGCTTGCGGCGCTGCGCTATGGCCTGGCGCTCCCGCTTGGCTTGCTGTCGCGCATGCCTGGGGTGCGGTTGCTGGCGGCGCGCCGGGTGACGATCGAGAATGCCGCGGTTCCGGTTCAGACCGACGGGGATATAGGCGGCTATGCGCCGTTGTCGGTGACCGATGCGCGGCGGCCGATCCAGGTGGTGGTGGGCTGACCGGCGATCCGGCGATTCGTCATCAATCGGTCGCAGACCTGTCGTCCCGGTGTCATCGAGCATCGCTAGGACGGGGCCTCGCTTCACCTTACGGGACCCAAGCCATGCAGATCTTCCGGCGCGCCGCGATGGCGCTCGCGTTCTCGACCATGCTCGGCGTCGCGGCCGATGCCACGGCCCAGCAGCGTATCAAGTTCGAGCTCTGGCAGGGCCTGACCGGCGACCTTGGCGAACGGGTCAACGATGTCTGCAAGCGCTTCAACGAGTCGCAGGCCGAGTTCGAGATCGCCTGTATCAGCCAGGGCAGCTATGATGAGGCGGTGCAGAATTCGATCGCGGCGTTCCGCGCCAAGAAGCACCCGACCATCGTGCAGGTGTTCGACGCCGGCACCGCCGACCTGATGCTGTCGGGCGCGTTCTATCCCGCCAAGCAGTTGATGGCCGATTTCGGCCATCAGGTGGACTGGAGCCGCTATTTCCCTGGCATCTCCAACTATTACGCAACGTCGAAGGGCGAGCTGTATTCCTTTCCGTTCAACTCATCGACGGCGATCTTCTACTGGAACAAGGACGCCTTCGCCAAGGTCGGCCGCACGGCCGGGCCGAAGACCTGGGAGGAGGTCGAGGGCATCTCGCGCGAGCTCAAGAAGGCCGGCTATGCCTGCCCGTTCGCCTTCGAGCACGACACCTGGCAGATGATGGAGCAGTTCTCGGCCATCCACGGCCAGCCGATCGCCACGCGGGGCAATGGCTATGAGGGGCTGGATGCCGAGCTGGTGTTCAACAAGACGCGCTTTGTCGACTATGTGAAGTTCCTCAAGAAGGGCCTGGACGAAGGCATCTTCGCCATCAAGGAGAAGGTTTCGGGCGCCACCATCAGCGAGGCGTTCTCGTCCGGCGACTGCCAGATGACGATGATGTCGGTGGCGGGTCACGGCACGGTCAGCAAGACGGCCAAGGCCGGCATGAACTGGGATGTCGCGATGCTGCCGCTGTTTGACGGCACCAAGCGCACCAACTCGCTGGTTGGCGGCGCCTCGCTGTGGGCGCTGTCCGGCAAGTCGAAGGACGAATACCGCGGTGCCGCGGCGTTCTTCGCCTTCATCGCCAAGCCGGAAAGCGAGGAATTCTTCTCGACCGTCACCGGCTATATTCCGGTGACCATCCCGGGCTTCAACTTCATGAAGGCCAAGGGCTTCTACGAGAAGGCGCCGTACAAGGGCCGCGAGGTCGCGCTCGAAAGCCTGACCGCGTCCGAGGTCACGCCAAACAGCCGGGGCATCCGCCTGGGCGGTTTCATCCAGATACGCAAGGAAACCCGCGATGCGCTGCAGGCGATCTTCTCGGACAAGATGACGGTCGAGGCCGGCTTGAACCAGGCGGTGGAGCGCGGCAACGCCATCCTGCGCCGGTTCGAGCGGACCTATGCCGGCAAGCAGCTGCCCTGATTGAGCGCGGCCCGGGGCAGTTGTCCCGGGCCGTTCGTCGCCATGGAAAATCGCCCCCATTTCAAGACGCTTTGGCTCGGCGTGCTGCTGGTGCTGCCGCAGCTGCTGCTGGTGCTGACATTCTTCTACTGGCCGACCGGTGCCGCGCTGTTCTGGGCCTTCACGCTGGAACAGCCCTGGGGCGGCGGCAGCCAGTTCGTCGGCCTCGACAATTTCAGTAACATCTTCACCGACAGGTTCTACTGGGAGTCGGTTCTGCGCAGCTTGGTGTTCGGGGTCGGGGCCTCGGCGCTGGCGATGGGTATCGCCTTGGTGCTTGCGCTGTTCTGCGATCGTCAGCTGCGCGGCTATGCCTATTACCGCACTGCGTTGGTGTGGCCGTTCGCGGTGGCCGCACCGGCGGCGGCGGTGGCGTTCCGCTATATCTTCGCCCCCGAGGCCGGTGTCTTCGCGGCGCTCAATCAACTCTATCCCAATCTGTGGAATCCGGCGACCAACGGCGACCATGCGATGATCATGATCATCATCGCCTATTCGTGGAAATACGTAGCCTACAACTTCATCTTCTTCCTGGCGGGGCTGCAGGCGATTCCGCGCTCCCTGGTCGAGGCAGGGGCGATGGACGGCGCCGGCGTGCTGCGCCGCATGCGCGATATCCAGTTGCCGCTGCTGACGCCGACCTTCTTCTTCCTGCTGGTGATCAACCTGACCGACAGTTTTGTCGACAGCTTCGGCATCGTGGACATCACCACCGAGGGTGGCCCGTCGAAAGCGACGACGCTGATGGTCTACAAAATCTACTTCGACGGGTTCAAAGGCCTCGATTACTCCGGCGCGGCCGCCCAGTCGATCGTGCTGATGGTGCTGGTGATGACGCTCACTGTCGTCCAGTTCCGCTACATCGAGCGCAGGATTCACTATAAATGATTGCCCGTCATGATTGCCCGCCATGATTGAACGCACGCCGGTCCTGAACATTGCCACCCACGCAATCCTGGTGGTCGGGCTGTTGATCGCCTTCCTGCCGATGTGGCTGGTGTTCGTCGCTGCAACCCTGACCATCGAGCAGATCAACAACCCGCCGATCAGCCTGTTGCCGGGCAGCGAGCTGATCGCCAACCTCACCGCCGCTTGGAACCGCGCGCAGCTCGGCTCGAAGATGCTGAACTCGCTGTTCGTGGCGTTGCTGGTGGCATCTGGCAAGATCGCGATCGCCTCGCTGACGGCGTTCGCCATCGTGTTCTTCCGCTTTCCCGGCCGCATGGTGGTGTTCTGGATGATCTTCGTCACCCTGATGCTGCCGCTGGAGGTGCGCATCGTGCCGACTTATGCGGTGGCGGCCAATGCGCTGGCGCCGGCACAGGCGGTGCTGGAGGTGGTCGGGATCGCCTGGCTGTGGCAGGTGTTGACCGGGGTCAAGCTGGCGCTCGAGTGGAACCTGTTGAATTCCTATACCGGCCTGGTGCTGCCGCTGGTCGCCACCGCCACCGGCACGTTTCTGTTTCGCCAGTTCTACATGACCATCCCCGCCGAGATTGTCGAGGCGGCACGCATGGATGGCGCCCGCCCGCTGCGCTTTTTGCGCGACATGCTGATCCCGTTGAGCAAGACCAACATGGCGGCCTTGTTTACCATCATGTTCATCTATGCCTGGAACCAGTACCTGTGGCCGATCCTGGTCACCACCGATCGCGCCAATTACGGCACCGCGGTGATGGAGCTGAAGCGGCTGATCCCGACATCGGCCTCGACCGGGGGCGGCACCCCGGATTGGAACGTGGCGATGGCCGGGTGCCTGATCGTGATGCTGCCGCCGCTCGTCGTCGTGGCCCTGATGCAGCGCTATTTCGTGCGCGGCCTCATCGGCGCCGACAAGTAAACCGCAACAAAGAGACTGCAAAAAATGGCCGAGATCGCAATCCGCCAGGTGCGCAAGAGCTATGGCCGCACCGAGGTGGTGCATGGCGTGGACCTAGATATCGGCAACGGCGAGTTCGTCGTCATCCTCGGCCCGTCGGGCTGCGGCAAATCGACGCTGTTGCGGATGATCGCGGGGCTGGAGGACATCACCGCCGGCGAAATCGCCATCGACGGCGCGCGGGTCAACGAACGCGAACCGCGCGAGCGCGGCTGCGCGATGGTGTTCCAGAACTATGCGCTGTATCCGCACATGAACGTGGCGGACAATATAGGCTATGCGCTGAAGGTGGCCGGGGTTGCCAAGGCCGAGCGGGCACGCCGCGTGGCGGTGGTGGCGGCGACGGTGGGATTGGACGGCTTCCTGGACCGGCGGCCGGGACAGTTGTCGGGCGGTCAGCGCCAGCGTGTGGCCATGGCGCGGGCGATGATCCGCGAGCCGAAGGTGTTCCTGTTCGACGAGCCGCTGTCGAACCTGGACGCCAAGCTGCGAGTGCAGATGCGCATCGAGATCCGCCGCCTGCATCGCCGCCTGGCCACCACCTCGGTCTTTGTCACCCATGACCAGGTGGAGGCGATGACGCTGGCGGACCGGATGGTGGTGATGAATGCTGGTCATATCGAGCAGATCGGCGCGCCGGCCGAGATCTACCATCGGCCGGCCACCCGCTTTGTTGCCAGCTTCATCGGGATGCCGCCGATGAACCTGCTGCCCGCGCGTGCGACGGCCCCCGGCGTGGTCGCGCTGGCTTCCGGCGCCCGGCTGATGCTGCCGCCGGGTTGGGTGATGACGGGCGGCGATGTGGAAGTCGGCATCCGTCCCGAGGATGTGCTCGTTGATGCAGAATCGGGCGACGGCAACCGCCTCCCGTTCACGGTTGAGTTCATTGAAGAACTGGGCGCCGGGCGCCTCGCGCATGGCACGCTGGAGGGTATCGACTTCATCGTCCAACTCCCGGCCGGGGCCAGTATGACCGCGGGGGAGACCCATGTCCTGACCCTGGGGTCCAACGCACTGCATCTCTTCGATGCCGGGACGAGCCGGCGCTGCCGCTTTGACGCCGCAAGTCCAATGGCTGGCGTCATGCAGGTGCCGGTTGTTGGGCTCGAACACTCCGTGCAGGCATCCAGCGCCTAGTCAGCTCGACGGCCGGCGCCGATCTACCAGCGATGCGCGGTAGTCGCTACCGGCACGTCGCTGAACCGAACACCCGCGATGCACCGATGTTCGGCCCTGGGCGCCGCTTCCACCGGAAGATCAGCGTTCCCGATCAGGAGCCTATCGCCAAAGCAGCTCGCCGCGCCTCACCAAACGGTGCCAGCTGCGTCATCCACCGCCGTCCGGCCGCCGTGGCATCGATGCGCACGGTGAAGGGATCGTTGCCCAGGACCCGCCAATCAATCGCTCCGCCTTGCGCGGGATCGGCCAATTCCAGCAGCGCCCACGCGGCCGCCGGCCCCGGACGGGTGGTAAAACTCTCGGTCAACGACTGCAGTGTCAGGTGCGGGATGCCGTCGACCGTCGTCAACGTATTCCAATGCACATGCCCCGCCACGCACAGCACAGGAACGCGCGCCATGCGCAGCACGGCTCGCGCCCGGTCTGCCGCGGGATAGGTCGAAAGCTGCGGATTGTGCTCGAAATAGTAGTTGCTGGTCTGCGAATGCCCGGATAACGGCACGTGGCTCATGATCGCCAACGGCCTATCGGCCTCGCGCACCACACCGGCAAGCCAAAGCAGATCGGGCTCGGCCAACACGAAACCGTGCATACCATCGCGCGCCGGTCGCCGGATGCGGCTGTCGGCGCGCCACAGCACCAGGCGCCAACCGCCAACGTCGACCGTCATGTTGTCGAGCGGCTGACCCAGCACGGCCTCGTTGTCGGCGACATCGAGGTGATCGCGATCATGGTTGCCGCAGAGATGAAAGCGTGGGACGGAAATTGCGCTGAATGCCTCTGCCACATCGCGTTCCAGAACCAGGTCGCGATCGCGATCCAGGTCGGAGATGCGGTCCCCGAGATCGACCACCGCATCGGGCCGCGCCTCGGCCACAAATCGGGAGAACTCCGCCATCAACGGCAGGGCGGCGCTGCCCAATTTGGTGCCATGGTCGGCCCCGTGGTGGATGTCCGCCACCACGGCGATGCGAAGGGCGGGCATCAGTTCGCGCCGAGCAGCAGCTTGCCGGCGCGGAAGTCGAGCACATAGGGGATGTGGCCCGGCAGCGGTTTCCAGGTCACGCCGCGGCGCAGGCCGTAGGACTCAAACGGCTGGTACAGCGGCAGCACCGGCGGGTTCGCCTTGATCCAGCCCATCAGCTCGGCATAGGCCTGCTTACGCTCGGCCAGGTCGGTGGAGAAGCGGAAGCGCTCCCACATCGCCCCATAGGCGGCATCCGGCTTGAAGCGGCCTTCGG
>JANXSA010000014.1 GCA_025352915.1 Rhodospirillales bacterium
GAAAAACGTTTTGCGAACGGGAGCGGGCGGAAGCCGATGGGGGCGAGGGGCAGCAGTGGGGGCAGCAGTGGGGGGAGCGGCGGCCGGGCTGGCGCGCGGGCGGGTCTGGAGCGCGCGGGGCGCGGGGGGAGACGCATGGAGGGTGGCAGGGGGATGCCGAGGCTGCGGCAGAGCGGGCGGAGGAGGCGGGCGGCGCGGGGTACGGCGGTGATGAAGGCGTTGAACTCGGGCTCGGCCATCAGGATGTTGAGATGGGCGGCGCGGCCGGCGGCCTGTTAGCCGACTGCGGCGATGATCCAGGTTTGGCGGGTGGGCAGGCGGGGCGCGGGCGGGCGGGACGGGCGGCCCTGAAGTACAGATGGGGAGCGCGGGGCGGCGGGTTTGGGCAGGGTGCCGGCGCGCCAGTGGGTGTACAGCGCCCGGAAGCGGTTACTGATGCGGCCGAGGCGGGTCCAGAGGCGGGTCCAGGTTTCGGTGGTGATGGCGGCGAGGATGCGCTCGGCTTGGGTTTGCGGGGCGACGACCGGGAGATAGGCGCGCGTGCCCAACCAGACGACGCCGGGCGTCCGCTGGCGCTGCGCCATGTAGGCGCCTATGGCGGCGCGGAGGCCGCTCAGGATGAGGGTCAGGGTGGCCGGGACGTCGATCATGGTAGTTAGTATAGTCGACTGTATGTACCGCGGCAAGGAGATTCTGGCCGGGGTGGTGGAATGCCGGAGCGCATTCCACCCGGCCGCCGGATTCAGGCGGTGGCGGCTTTGAGGGCGGCGAGTTCGGATTTGACGCCGGCGATCAGGCAGGAGAGATCGGAGGTCAGCATCACCATGTCGAAGCCGCGCTTGACGGCGCCGGCGGCGAAGGCCGAGCCACCGCAATGCATGACGCATTTGATGCCGTGCTTGTGGGCGGTTTCGCGGATTTTGTCGCAGGTGGCCATGTGCAGCGGGTGGGGGTTGTCGCCGCGGGGTTCGAGGCCGAGGGCGAAGGACAGATCGGCGGGGCCGATATAGACGGCGTCCAGGCCGGGGGTGGCGCAGATGGCGTCGAGGTTGGCCAGGCCCTCCTTGGTTTCGATCATGGCGAAGATGAGGATTTCGTCGTTGGCGTTGGCGACGTAATCGGCGCCGCCGTATTGCGCGGCGCGGACCGGGCCGGAGGAGCGGAAGCCGATGGGGGGGTATCGGCAGGCGGCGACGGCTTGGGCTGCTTCGGCGGCGGTGTTCACCAGGGGGACGATGATGCCGTAGGCGCCGAGGTCCAGCGCGCGCATGATGGCGGCGGGTTCGTTCCACTTGACGCGGACGAAGGGGGTGGTGTCGGTTTGGGAAATGGCGGCCAGGAGGGGGCCGACGTCGGACATCTCGTTGATGCCGTGCTGGAGATCGACGCAGAGGGCGTCAAAGCCCTGGCGGGCCATGATTTCGGCGGTGAACCAGTTGTTGATGGAAACCCAGCCGAGGGTGGGGCATTTGCCGTCGCGCCACATTTGTTTGATTTTGTTTGGTCGCATGGTTGCACCCCTGTTGTCGTTGGTTGATCCCTTGGACGGGTCGATGGTGACCCGTCTGCGACGCGCTCGATGTGATCGAGGCGGTCGGGAGAGTGATACAGGGAACGGGGCGGAGGGGACAGGCGGGATGGCCGGGGGCGCCGCGTTCGGCATTGCAGCCCAATTCACGCTGGCTTCGGATGGCAAAAACTGCGGTCATTCCACCCAATGCGAATTGCGGACAGTCCGGTTACTTCGGCCGCGACACCTGCCAGGCACGACACCTGCCAGGCACGACACCTGATCGAGAGCTTCTTCGCCAAGATCAATCAGCTCCGCGCCATCACAACTCGCGATGGAAAAACCCTAAAGCACATCTCGCTACATTTCATCTCGTTACCGCAGTAATCTGGCTCAATTGACGACATGCCATAGGTATATTCCAAGGGTTGATGCGAGAGCAGGGTGGCGTCAGCGTCTTTTGGAAACTGCCATCCTGCAGTCCAGAATAGGAGCCATCATGAACCTCATAAATCCCCTCATTTTTTACTCTGGTACTACCTTGGCACTCTCTTTCATGACTCTGAATGACCCCGTTGTTCTTGTCATTTTTTGCCCAGGCTCAACGTGCAGCAGGCGGCCAGACGCGCCCCCGGGAGGCAAGG
>JANXSA010000015.1 GCA_025352915.1 Rhodospirillales bacterium
GCTCCACGACAGCGGCCCGAGGGCGAACAGCGCGCCGGCCTGGGTGGGGCTGAATCCCCAGCCCTGCTGCAACGCCAAGGTGAGGTGGACGATGGTGAACGAATGCGCCACCGGCATCAGCGCCACCACCAGCAATCCGGCGCCCAACGCGGTGCCGGGGTTGAAGGCGCCGCGCGGGAACAGCCTGCTGACCTGGCGCCGGTCGGCGGCCGCCATGGCGAACAGCACCGCGGCGCCCGCCAGCACACAGGCCGCTGACGCCATCGGGTGCGCCGCCAGCGACGACGCGGCGATCAACAGGATGCCGAGGCCGAGCGCCGCCAGCCGCAACAGCGGTGGCGGTGCCAACCCCTCCCTCGGCAGGCGGCTCGGCACGCTGGCCAGCACCAGACCGAGAAACAGCACCGCCACCGGCGCATTAACCAGGAAGGCAGCGCGCCACGACACCGCCTCGGTCAGCACGCCGCCCGCCACCGGCCCGGCAAAGCCCGCCATCGCCCAGACCAGCGCCTCGACCGCAAACACCTTGGTGGTCAGGCGGGCAGGAAACAGCACGGGAATGAGGGCGTAGCTGATCGCCGCCACCATGCCCTCGCCCGCACCCTGTAAGGCTCGGCCCAGCAACAGCACCGGCATGGCAGGCGCCAGCCCGCAGACCAGCGTGCCGGCCAGGAAGGTGGCGCCCCCCAGCAGCAGCGCCGCCCGTGCCCCCAGCCGCGCCTTGACCGCCGCCCCGCCCGCCCCGGCCACGATGGCGGAAACCAGGAACACCGTGGTCGCCCAGGCCAGCAGCGCCACGCCGCCGATCTCCGCCACGGCACTCGGCAGGGCAGTGGCGACCAGGAAGGTGTTGAAGGCATACAGGCCGATGCCGAGCGACAGCATCGCCAACGGCACCAAATGCGGCCGGCGCAGCAACGCTGACCAGGCATGCTCGGCCGGCAGGGTCATGCCCGCCCCATGATGCGGAATGGCTTGGGGTCCGGCATACAAGTCCCTATGTCGATGAATTGAATACAGAGGGAGAAGCCAAGCGATGCGCGACGTCAAGACGATCGGGGCCGATGATGCCCGCCGCGGCATCGCCGCCGTCCGCGCGGCAGCGGAGCGGCGCGAAGCCGCCGTGGTGGTGGCGGTCGCCGACGCCTATGGTGAGTTGCTCGCGCTGTTGCGCATGGACGGCGCCGGCCCGGCCGACATCGCGCCGGCGATCGCCAAGGCCTACACCGCCGCGCGGCTGGGCCAGAGTACGCGGGCGATCGAATCCGCGGCGCGCCACCCGAAGACCGGCTTCGATTTGTCCGGGTTTGCCGATCCGCGCATCGTCAGCCTGATCGGCGGGGTGCCGATGGCGCATGGCGGGGAGACGGTTGGTGGCGTGGGCGTCAGCGGCGCTTCGGCGGAAACCGAGGAGGCGCTGGCCGAGGTTGGGGTGGCGGCGATGCTGATGCCGTATGCGGCGGTGGCTCCGGAATCGCAGGACGATGCCTTGCTATAACCTTTCGACTGCCCGGCCCGCATGCCATCATGCCACGCGACACCGATTCGGAGAGTAGCAGATGTTTCCGAAGCTCGTGCTGGTCTCGGACGACGACGATACACTGGTGCCGCCAGTGGCCATGGCCGCTGGGGAACGACGGGAAAAGTGGTTGCAGGACCTAGTGTTCCGCCATCCCAGCGTACTGCCAGTGGCCGAGATCGATCAAATTTTTGCCGAGCCGGTCGCGATTTGCACGGAACTCGTGCTGGCGCCCTCCCGGGCCAGAATTGATGCTTTGTTTGTCAACAAAAGCGGTGCAATCACTGTTGTCGAATGCAAACTGTGGCGGAATCCCGAGGCACGACGAGAAGTAGTCGGACAAATACTCGACTATGCCAAGGAACTGTCCCGCTACCGCTATGGCGAATTGCAGCAGGCGGTGTCGCGCGCCACGGGGCGCAAGGGCAACGTTCTCCATGAACTGGTGGCCAAACGCTACCCGGACCTCGACGAGGCGACATTCGTGGATGCAGTGGCGGGCAATCTGCGTCGCGGCCGGTTCCTCCTGCTTGTCGTCGGGGATGGCATCCACCACGGGACGGAAGCGATCTTTGAGTTCCTGCAAGCCCATTCCAGTCTGCATCTCAGCTTTGGGCTTGTGGAGGTGGCTGGGTTTCAGCTGGCTGATGGGCGGCTGCTGGTGCAGCCTCGGATTCTGGCGCGCACAGTATCGATCCCACGGCCGGTGATCCGTGTCCTGGATGCGCAAGGCGTGGAAATGGAGATTGGGGACGACACGGAGCCTGCGGTTGTACGCCGCCCCGTCGTCCCGGCGTTCCTGGAGGCAGATCGCGCATTCTGGGCGGAATTGATCGCCACGATCCGGTTCGATGATCCCTCACAGCCACCCCCGGTACGTTTTGGCGTGGGCAACATCCGCTACGACTTAGGGGTGGCCGGCGTGAAGCTGAGCGCATACCGTAGCCGGCCGGGTTCCATCATGGCGACGTACATCAAGTTCGAGGGCGAGGCAGCGCTGCGTATGTTTGCCGAGTTCGTGTTGTTAAAGAAGGAGATCGAGGCAGCGTTACGTGTTGATCCGGAATCATGGGTGGTCTGGGGAAACAATACGCCGGACGACGGGTGGGTCGCTCATAAATCCCCTCATTTTTTACTCTGGTACTACCTTGGCACTCTCTTTCATGACTCTGAATGACCCCGTTGTTCTTGTCATTTTTTGCCCAGGCTCAACGTGCAGCAGGCGGCCAGACGCGCCCCCGGGAGGCAAGG
>JANXSA010000574.1 GCA_025352915.1 Rhodospirillales bacterium
TTTTTTTGCTTCTTTTTGTTCACAAAAAGAAGACCCTTCCTGCCCCTTGGCTTTTCTGCTTTCCCTGCGACCGAAGATGCATGCGCTCCACACCACAACCCGGCTTTTCGTGCCCGACGCCCTCGCCGAGGGTGTCGAGATCGCCGCCACACCCGCGCAAGCGCACTACCTCGGCACCGTCATGCGCCAGGCGGCGGGGGCGGAGGTGCGGCTGTTTAACGGCCGCGATGGCGAGTGGCTGGCCAGTATTGCCGCGATCCGCCGCGACCGGGCCGGTTTCGCGGTGCAGCGGCAAATCCGCCCGCAGGTGCCGGAGCCTGATGTGTGGCTGGTGTTCGCGCCGCTGAAGCGCGATGCCACCGATCTCGTGGTGGAGAAGGCGACCGAGCTTGGGGTTTCGGCGATCCTGCCGGTGTTCACCGAGCGCACCAATACCGCGCGGCTCAACCTCGACCGGCTGCGCGCCATCGCGACCGGGGCGGCGGAACAGTGCGAGCGCCTCACCGTGCCGCGCATGGCAGACCCGCAACGAATGACCGATCTGCTGGCTGCCTGGCCGGCCGGGCGGCGGTTGGTGGTGGCGCTGGAACGGGCCGATGCGCCGCCGCCGCAGGCCACCGACTCGCCCGTGGCGTTGCTGGTGGGGCCGGAGGGCGGGTTTACGGCGAATGAGATGGAATGGCTCCGGCGCCAGGCTTTCGTGGCACCAATCACCCTTGGGCCACTTGTGCTGCGGGCTGAAACGGCGGCCATCGTGGGGCTGGCCCTGTTGCAGCCGCTGGTGCGAGGCTATGTAGCGCCGGATTGAAGCGGCCAGAACGAACGGAATACCCATGTCGAATCCCGGAGACGCCGATGCGACGCCGATCACTTCGGTGCGCCAGTTGGCCGAGCACATCGCGGTTGGCTGCAAGCCGCATGACCGCTTTGCCATCGGCACCGAACACGAGAAATTCGGCTTTCGCCGCAGCGACCTGACCACCCCGGAGTATGAGAATGGCGGCATCCGCGCCGTGCTGGAGGGCATGGCCGCCGCGGCACCCGACACCTGGCAGCCGATCCTGGACCGTGGCAACCCGATCGGATTGTCGAGCAGCAGCTACGCCGCCATTTCGCTGGAGCCGGCCGGGCAGCTGGAATTATCCGGCGGGCTGACCACCGACCTGCATGAGGCGCGCGCCGAGCTGGAGGCGCATTACGCCGAGGTGCGGCCGGTGGCGGATGCGCTGGGCATCGGTTTCGCGCCGCTCGGCTTTCATCCGCTGAACCGGCGGGACCAGATGCCGTGGATGCCCAAGGGGCGCTACGCCATCATGCGGGCATATATGCCGAAGGTCGGTTCGCGCGGGCTGGATATGATGACCCGGACCTGTACCGTGCAGGTCAATCTCGACTATGCGAGCGAGGCCGACATGGTGGCCAAGATGCGCATCGGGCTGGCCCTGCAGCCGCTGGCCTCGGCGATGTTCGCCAATTCGCCGTTCGTCGAGGGCAAGCCCAGCGGTTTTCTGTCCTATCGCAGCCATGTCTGGACCGACACCGACAATGCCCGCAGCGGCATTCCTGGCGTGGTGTTCGAGGACGGGTTCGGCTTCGAGCGCTATGCCAACTGGCTGGTTGATACCGTGCCGATGTATTTTGCCTATCGCGATGGCCGGTATATCGACCTTTCCGGCCGTTCGTTCCGTGAGTTTATGGATGGCAAGCCGGGCTCGAACGAGGCCGGCCTGGCGACGGTGGGCGATTTCGCCGACCACATGACCACCGCCTTCACCGATGCCCGCCTCAAGCGCTACATCGAGATGCGCGGAGCGGACGCCGGCAGCGCCGAGATGATGATCGCGCAGTCCGCCTTCTGGGTCGGGTTGTTCTACGACCCCGCCTCGCTGGCGGCCGCGAGCGCCCTGGTGGGCCGCCGGCCCTGGACCGAGTTTGCTGCCCTGCGCCCGCTGGTGCCGCGCACGGCGCTGGACACGCCGTGGCAGAAGGGAACGGTGCGCGACCTGATGCGCGAGGCGTTGGCGATTTCGCGCGACGGGCTGCGGGCGCGGGCGCGCCGCGACGGGCACGGCCGCGACGAGACCATCCACCTGGCGCCGCTGGAGGCGATCGCCGCCGGCGCTCCGACCCAGGCCGAGCGGTGGCTGGAGCGATATCATGGTCCCTGGCGCGGCGATGTCGCGCAGATGTTGCGCGAAGCGGCGATCTGACGGGGCTGCGGGAAGTCCGGTTTTGCGCGCATGGTCAAAGCGTGAATTTTTTTCTTGTCACAACGTGACAACAGCGCCATTGATGCTCGCTATGACGATGCTTTGAGCAGGAGCGTGCCACGTCTGCGAGTCTGAACGCCTCCGCCGATCCAGTCCTTGTCCGCCTGCGCCTGATCGGGCAGATGGAAGCCTGGACCCTGACCAGCGAGAACATCCTGCCGACCGGGCGCAAGACGCGCGCGCTGTTGGCGATTCTTGCGCTGTCCTCGCCGCGGCCGGTGCTGCGCAGCAAGCTCGCCGAGCTGCTGTGGAGCCGGCGGCCGGAGGAGCAGGCGCGGGCCTCGCTGCGTCAGGAAATCCACCGCCTGTTGGAGGCGCTGAACCCCGTCGGCAACCAGATCATGTCGGTGCAGCGCGACCATCTGACCCTGCGGCCGGGCACTGTCTGGGTTGACGTGGAGGAGGTGCTGCGCGCCTCCACCAGCAAGCCGCAGGCGCTGTCGCTGCTGGACGGTGAGTTGCTGGAGGACCTCGACGGCGTCGACCCCAGCTTTGACCAGTGGCTGGCCGGCGAGCGCGAGCGCCTGCGCGACCGGGCCCGGAATCTGGCCGAGACATTGCTGCGCGAGAAGGACGACCCGGAAACCGTGATCCCGGCGGCCCAGCAACTGCTCGCCATCGACCGCACCCATGAAGGCGCCTGGCGTGCGCTGATGCGGGCCTATGCCGGGCGGGGCGAGCGCGGCATGGCGATCCAGGCCTATGAGCGCTGCCGCTCGGTGCTGGCGGACATGCTGGACGCCCAGCCATCCGACGAGACCCAGCGGCTTCTGGCCGAGATACGCGCCTCCAGCCCGACCCCGGTGCGTGCGCCGCTGCCGGCCCCGGTGCCGCCGTCGCGCGGTGACTCGCGGTCGGAATCGCGCCCGGTGCCGCGCGAGCCGCGCTTTGATGCGCGCATCGATAACCGCGAGCCGCGCGGCGAATCGCGCGAAATGCGCAACAGCGAACGCAGCGACACCCGCTCGTCCACCCGCGGCGGTGCCCGTGTCGGCGTGCTGCCGCTCCAGATGATCGGCACGACCGAGGCCGAGGCGTATCTTTCCACCGGCCTGGCCGACGAGATCACTTCGGCGCTGGCGCGTTTTCGCTGGATCTTCCTGGTCTCGTCCAGCTCGCTGGCGCGCTACGCCACCCAGACGCGCGACGAGATGCAGATCCGCCGCGCCTTCGACATCCATTTCCTGTTGGACGGCACCATCCAACGCGTCGGCGAGCGGCTGCGCATCAACCTGCGTCTGCTCGATCTCAGGGCGGGCAACCAGATGGTATGGTCGCAGCGCTTCGACCGCGCCGCCAGCGACCTGCTGACCTTGCAGGACGAGGTGGCCGCCGAGGTGGTGGCGCAGATCGACCCCGAGATTCTGCTGATCGAGTCCCAGCGCGTGGCCGCGCGGCCGTCCCACGATGCCGGCGCCTATGACCTGGTGCTGCGCGCCATGCCGCTGATCAGCCGGCTGGACAAGCCGCTTTTCTTGGAGGCCGGCGAGCTGCTGCGCCGCGCCATCGAGGCGGAGCCCGACTATGCCGCCGCCCATGCCTGGTTTGCCTACTGGCAGATGTTCCTGGTCGGCCAGGGCTGGGCCGATGCGCCGGGCGAAGTGATGGCCGAGGCCGGGCGGCTGGCCGAGCGCGCCATCACGCTCGATCCACAGGACGCCAAGGCGCTGACCATCGCCGGCCATGTCCGCGCCTTCCTGCACCATCGGCTGCGCGAGGCGATCGCGCTGCATGAGCGGGCGCTGATGCTGAACCCGAACCTGGCGATGGCCTGGAACCTGTCGGGCGTGGCCTTCGCTTATCTCGGCGACCTGCCGGAGGCCGAGCGCCGGGTGGCGCGCTACAAGCAGCTTTCGCCCTTCGACCCGCAGGCGTATTTCTACGACACCGCCCGCATCATCATCGCGCTGCTGAAGCGGGCGCATGAACATGCGGTGGAAATCGGGCGTGAAGTCAGCCAGATGAACCCGGCCTTCTCCGCCGCGTGCAAGCCGTATCTCGCCGCCCTCGGCCATCTCGGCGCCAAGTCGGAAGCGGATTCGGTGCGCGCCCGCCTGCTGGAAATCGAGCCGGAATTCAGTATCGCACGCTTCATCGCCGCCAGCCCGTTTGAGCGCGCTGAGGACCGGGAGCACTATGTGCGCGGGCTTCGGCTGGCGGGGATCAAGGAGTAGGAAGGTCGGGGCTTTGCCCCGAACCCCACCAGGGGCCAAGCCCCTGGACCTTAATATATGAGGTCCAGGGGCTCGGCCCCTGGCGGGTCTGGGCGGAGCCCAGCCTTGGCTTGCTAACCCAGCACGTCAACCAGCACGATCTCGGCCGCCTCGCCGGCAACAATCGTCACCTGCGCTTCGCCGACGATGGTCGCTCCATCGCGCGTGGACACCGGTATGCCGTTCACTGTCACAGTCCCCGCCGACGGCACGAGATAGGCGACCCGTCCCGGCGCCAGGGTGTGATACCAACCCACGAAATGGCCGACTCTTCCGGCCAGTTCGTGGGTTGGTATCGCGCGCGGGGCTGGCCGGTGGCCGCGCGCAAAACAAAGATTCATACCGGCCCGCGTTGACCCATACTTCATGGGTCAACACTTATGCGGGTTGGTATGAGTTACCGTCTGACCGGGGGCAAGCTTGGCCGCCAGCACCGCGGCGTCGGCATGCAGCTTTAGCGCCGTGCCGTCCGCCACCGGCCGGCCATCGGCCAACGCCACCAGCCCGTCCGTCCCCGTGGGGAAGCTGCGGGTGCCCCAGCCCGGCGTGACGCCGCGCTTGCCGGGCACGATCCAGATCTGGAACAGCCGGGTGGCGGTGCTCTCGACATTGAACTCGCCATGCACGATGCCGGTGCCGGCATGCATCACCTGCACGTCGCCGGCCTCGGTGCGGCCCTCGTTGCCGAGCGAATCCTTGTGGGTGATCGCGCCGGAGCGGACATAGGTCACGATCTCCATGTCGCGATGCGGATGCGGGTCAAAGCCGCGTCCCGGCGCGATCTCGTCGTCATTCCATACAAGCAGCGCGCCCACGCCCATGCGGGCATCGTCGTGGTAGTGGCCGAAGCTGAAATGGTGGCGTGCATCCAGCCAGTCGTTCTGGAAGCGCCCAAGGCTGGCGAAGGGTTGGACCTGGATCATCGGAGGCTCCTGTCTGACTAATTTATTCGATATCAAACAATTCGACATGGAATTAAAGGGCTGCCGCGCCGATTTCAAGCCCCTCCTCGTCACGCCCGATCTTGCGCAACAGAGTGTCCAGCATCGCCATCTCCCTTGCATCGACTCCGGCCATGGCGCGGGCGATATCGGCGGCATGGCGCGGGAACACATCCGCGATCAGCGTACGCCCGGCAGTCGTCAGTTCCACCCGCACCTGGCGCCGGTCCGCCGTCGCGCGCACACGGCACACCAGGCCGCGTTTTTCCAGCTTGTCGACGACATCGCTGAGATTGCCGGGCGAGGTCAGCAGCTTGCGCCCCAACTCGCCATGGGTCAGCGGGCCCAGATGCAGCACCGCCTCCAGCACCCCCAACTGCGTCAGCGTCAGCGCACACGCCGCCAGCGCCGGCTCCAGCCGGGCGGTCACGCTGCGATGCGCGCGCATCAGCTTCACATAGGCGCGCACGGCGGCAACCACCGCCGGGTCATCCACCCCATGCATCGGGGGGCGGCCTGAACGATCAGCGCGTCATCATCACCGGCAGATCGGCGAATTCCAGCACATGCCGGGTCACGCCGCCTAGGATCAACTGCCGCAGGCGGGAATGCGAATAGGCACCCATGCTCAACAGGTCGCACTGGAAATCCTTGGCCGCCCGCAGCATCCCGGCGCCGACCTCGCGGTCGATCGGCCGGAACACCGCGATATCCGCGGTCACCCCGTGCAGCGCCAGGTAGGACAGCAGATCGGCCCCGGCCGGGCCGCGACGGTGGTATTCGTCGGCCGTGAGCACCCGCACCGCTTCCGCCCGCTGCATCCAGGGCAGGGCCGCCTGCACCGAGGCTGCGGATTCCGCCGTGCCGTTCCAGGCGATGCAGACGCGCGTGCCGATCCTGGCCGGCGCCACCAGCGGGGCGATCAGCACCGGGCGGGCGGAATCAAACAGCACCGCGTGCAGCGCGTCGGATGACGACACGTCCTCGCCCGCCTCGGGGTGTGGCACCACGGTGAGGTCGGCCAGCCGTGCCTGCTGCGCCACCAAGTCTTCCTCGCGGCCGACCACGGTGGCGAAGCTGGCGCTCATCTCGCCGGGGCGCGCCTCACCCACCGGGACATGGTTCTCGGCCACGAAGCGGTCGAACATGGCGCGCACGGCCCGGGCGCGCTCGCTGCTCTCCTTTTCGGTGGCCGACATCATTTCCTCGATCATCGCCCCGGACAGACCCTCGCCGGCCAACGGCGCCACGTCGCGGCTGTCGACGCGGACGTGCAACGCGGTGACGTGGGCGTTCCAGATCCGGGCAATGCGCACGGCGGTGTCAAGCGCCGACTCACCAGCGGCGGTTCCGGTCAGCGGCAGCAGCAATTTACGAATGGCCATCGCGCGGTCTCCCGTTGCAACACCCGCATTATGTGGGCCGATCAGGCTCGTGTCGCAAGCGTGGCGAGGATGTCGGCCGCGCTGGTCGCGGTGTCCGCCCCATCCACCGCCAGCCACGACCCCGCCCCAATCCCCGCCCGCGCCGTGGCCCGCAGCACCGCGAGATCGGCATCCGACGCATCGCCCGTACGCGCCGCCACCCGTCGCTCCAGCTCGGCCATCGGTACGTCGAGCCAGGCGCCGAGGAAGGGCAGGGTGCCCGCCGCCGCAGCGATGCCGGCCCGATGCCCGGAATCCATGAACGTCGCATCGGCCACCACCGCATGCCCGCCTGCCGCGATCACCGCCGCCGCCGCCGAAATCTCGCCGAACACCCCCCGGCTCACTGCCGCCGTATAGCCCGCGGCCGGCAGGCGTTGCTCCGGCGCCACGCCAAAACGCCGCTTGCGGATTTCGTCACTGCGCAGGATCACCGCCCCGGGCGCCGCACCCAACCCCGGCGCCAGCGCCCGCGCCACCGTGCTCTTGCCCGACCCCGGCAACCCCCCCACCGCCACCACGCACGCCGCCACCGGCCGCAAATACCCCAACGCCCGATCCAGGTAGCGCCGAGCCTCGTCGTCGTGCCCCCGCGCCGCCTCCACATGCGCCCGCACCATCGCCCGCATCGACAACCAGCCCGGCAGCAACGCCACCAGCCCCCAATCGCCGGTGCGCGCGAGATACCGGTTCATCACCCGGTTCGCCGCCGCCCGATCCACCCGCACATCCAGGTCCATCAGCAGGAACGCCAGATCGTACCCCACATCGATCGTCGCCAGCCCCTCGTCGAACTCCAGCGCATCGAACGCCACCGGCACCCCGCGCCACATACACAT
This sequence comes from Rhodospirillales bacterium, assembly GCA_025352915.1. Lineage (GTDB taxonomy): Bacteria > Pseudomonadota > Alphaproteobacteria > Acetobacterales > Acetobacteraceae > CAMDGX01. Next base: position 7,688 of record JANXSA010000574.1, read on the forward strand.
ATTGCCCAGATGCAGGTCGCCATGCGCCCGCCGCACGAACCCCGCCGCCCCCCGCCCGCGCAACGCATCCGCCTGCCGCGCTAGCCACGCCATCATCTCGCCCAGCCACGCCTCAACCGCGGCGCCATCCAGCCCGGCCTGCCGCGCCGCCACCACATTGCCCTCCGCCACCCCGCGCAACGCCGTCGCCTGGTCGCGCGCCACTACCGGATTGCGCGCATGCAGCGCCACCACCGCATCGGCCATCTCATCCAGCAACCCCGGGGTCAGCCCGCCCCGCCCCGCCACCTCATCGAGGAAATCCCCCGCGGCCACGCGCGCCATCCGCACCACCCAATCGACGATGGGCCAGTCGACCACAACGCCATCGCCCCCCAGCGCCAGCGTCCCGTCCGCCCGGCGCATCACCGGCACGACGTCGCGGTACAACCCCGGCGCATTATCCGCATTCAGCTCCAGCTCGCGCCGCGCCGTGCGCTCCCGCTCGGCCAGCGTGGTGAAATCCACAAACGCCAGCCGCACCGCCTTGCGCAGCTTGAACACCGTCTCCGCGCCAATGAACACCGCGGAGATATGCGTCTGCACCGGTGCCGCGCCGGTCAGCCCCTGCAACAGCGCCGCTGTCGCCGCTTGTTCGCCAGGGATCAGGAGAACAGGGATCAGGAGAGCAGGGCTCAGGGGAACAGCTTCTGCACGGCCCAGCCAGCGCCCGCGCGGCTGTACACCGTGCGGTCATGCAGCCGGAACGGCATATCCTGCCAGAACTCGATCACCTGCGGAATGACGCGAAACCCAGACCAGTGCACCGGGCGCGGAATATCCTCGCCGGGAAACGCCGCCTCCGCCGCCGTCAGCCGATCCTCCAGCACGCTGCGCGCCTCCAGCGGCCGCGACTGGTCCGACGCATGGGCCCCCAGGCGCGAAACGCGCGGGCGCGAGTTGAAATACGCATCCGCCTCGGCCACCGTCGCGTCCTCCACCTTCCCCTCGATGCGCAGCTGGCGCCGGCGGCTCTTCCAGTGGAACAACAGACAGGCATGGCGGTTGGCCAGCAGTTCGGCCCCCTTGCGGCTCTGCAGGTTGGTGTAGAACACAAAACCGGCCTCGTCCCAGCCCTTGAGCAGGACGGTGCGCGCGGAGGGGCGGCCATCCGGCGTGGCGGTGGACAGGGTCATCGCATTGGGATCGTTTGGCTCGCTGGCCTGGGCCTCGTCCATCCAGGTGCCGAACAGGGTGAAGGGCGCGCTGAACGCTGCATCGGACATCGTCGTGTCTCCTTTGACCCCGGCACAGTGACCCCCCGCCGCTGTTTCGCCAAGCGCCCGCCCCCTTGCCCGCGACAGGCGCGCTGTGTGATGACAGACCTTGATTCCCAGGCAGAAAGCAGGATTCGCCGCCATGCCAGACCCAGACGCTAAACCCCAGACGCCGCCCAAGGGCAATTTGCTTGCCGGCAAGCGGGGGCTGGTGATGGGCGTTGCCAACAACCTGTCGCTCGCCTGGGGAATTTCATCCGTCTGCGCGGCCCAGGGAGCGGAGCTTGCCTTCACCTACCAGGGCGAGGCGCTGGGCAAGCGCGTCCGCCCGCTGGCCGAAAGCCTCGGCTCCGATTTCGTCCTGCCCTGCGACGTCGCCGACGACGCCAGCATCGATGCCGCCTTCGGGCGCGTGCAGGAACGCTGGGGCGCGCTGGATTTCCTGGTCCACGCCATCGGCTATGCCGACAAGAACTACCTGCGCGGCCGCTACGTCGACACCCCCCGCGCCGTCTTCCTCCAGGCGATGGACATCTCCTGCTTCAGCTTCGCCGCCGTCGCACAGCGCGCGGCCGCGATGATGAAGCCCGGCGGATCGATGCTGACCCTGTCCTATCTCGGCGCCGAAAGGGTCACACCGCACTACAACGTGATGGGCGTCGCCAAGGCAGCGCTCGAGGCCTCGGTGCGCTACCTGGCCACCGACCTCGGCCCGGCCGGCATCCGCGTCAACGCCATCTCCGCCGGCCCCATCCGTACCCTGGCCGCCAGCGGCATCGGTGATTTCCGCTACATCCTCAAATGGAACCAATACAACGCCCCGCTGCGCCGCAACGTCACCATCGAGGATGTTGGCGGCGCCGCCGCCTACCTGCTGAGCGACCTGGCCAATGGCGTCACCGGCGAGGTGCATCACGTCGATTCTGGATACCATGTGGTTGGCATGAAAAATCCCGATGCGCCGGATATTTCGGTGCAGCATGAGTAGGAAGAGTTCTTTTTTGAAAAAAAGAACCAAAAAACTTTTATCCGCTTGGCACCCGGTTTCCCCGGGAGGGCGCGCGCCAATGGGTGAAAGTCTTTTTGCTTCTTTTTCTCTGGCTGGATCGAATGTCCCACAATAGCTTCGGCCACCTCTTCCGCGTCACCACCTGGGGCGAAAGCCACGGCCCCGCCATCGGCGCCGTCGTCGATGGCTGCCCCCCCGGCCTGACCCTCACCGAGTCTGACATCCAGCCCTGGCTCGACCGCCGCCGCCCCGGCCAGTCGAAATTCACCACCCAGCGCCAGGAGCCCGATCAGGTCCGCATCCTCTCCGGCACCTTCGAGGGCCGCACCACCGGCACGCCCATCGCCTTCGTCATCGACAACGTCGACCAGCGCTCCAAGGATTACGGCGACATCGCCCAGCGCTTCCGGCCGGGACACGCCGACCTCACCTACGCCCTGAAATACGGCATCCGCGACTACCGCGGCGGCGGTCGCTCCTCCGCCCGCGAAACCGCCATGCGCGTCGCCGCCGGTGCCGTCGCCCGCCGCGTGCTGGACACCGTCACCATCCGCGGCGCCCTCGTCCAGATGGGACCCCATAAAATCGACCGCAGCCGCTGGGACTGGGCGCAGATCCACGAAAACCCCTTCTTCTGCCCCGACCCCGTCGCCGCCGCCCAGTGGGAAGAGTACCTCTCCGCCATCCGCAAATCCGGCTCGTCTTGCGGCGCCGTCATCGAGCTCGTCGCCGAAGGCATCCCCCCCGGCCTCGGCGCGCCCGTCTACGGCAAGCTCGACGCCGACATCGCCGGCGCGCTGATGAGCATCAACGCGGTGAAAGGCGTCGAAATCGGCGACGGCTTCGAAGCTGCCGCCCTCTCCGGCGAAGAAAACGCCGATGAGATGACGATGCAGGACGGCCTGGTCACCTTCGGTTCCAATCACGCCGGCGGCGTGCTGGGCGGCATTTCAACGAGCCAGCCGGTCGTGGCGCGGTTTGCGGTCAAGCCGACCAGCTCCATCCTGGCGGCGCGGCGTAGCGTGGATATGCAGGGCCAAGACGTCGAAATCATCACCAAGGGCCGCCACGATCCCTGCGTCGGTATCCGCGCCGTCCCCGTGGGCGAAGCGATGCTGGCCTGTGTGCTGGCGGATCACCTGCTGCGCCACCGCGCCCAGAACCCGCACGCGCCCATCGAGGCCCGGCTGCCGCGCAACTGAGCCGAAAACGACGGCGACCGGTTGGGTTTTCGGCCCTGCCAGCCTATGTGACATGCGGTTTATCGAACGGCCGGACTTTGCCCGGCGTAGCTGAAACTCCGAGGGTCTGATGCCTGTCATCTCCGGTTCCTTCCTGCCCGCGCCGCTGCCTGGCACCGCTGCCGCTTTCATTAGGCTGTGCGGGACCAAGGCTTGGCGTTGTCGCATGGCCGAGTTGTCCGAGCGCGCTCGCGCCGGCCAGCGCGGTGGCCGTGCCCTGGCGCAGCGCCATGCCATTGAAATGACACTGGATCGCCAGGCGGCCGGCGCTGCACCGGCAAACCGGGCCGAACGCCTGGTCGCCAGCATGGCGCAGGAGCTGGTCGCCACGACTGCCCGGCTCGCACCGGATGGCAAGCTTCGCCTGAAGGAGCACCTGGCCGCCGCGTTGACCGGCCCGGCGACGATGGCGCCGCTGTTTCACCTGTTCCGCATCGCTGCACTGCAACGATCGCGCGGTTTCGCTGTGCGCCATAGCGGCCTGGACGACGGCACTGCGCATGACCTGGTAATCGCACGCGACGGCGCGGCGGCGGAGATTGCGTGCGACACCGTCTCCGCCGAGGAAGGGCGGGACGTGCATCGCGGCGCCTGGGTCGATCTTGTCGACCTTGTCGATCCCGACCTGCAAACCTGGCTCGCGGCCCATCCCGGGAAGTACCTGCTGAAGCTGACCCTGCCGCAGGGGCTGCGCGCCGACCAAGCCGGATTGGCACAGCTGCACGGCCGCATCCGCACCATGCTGCAAACGCAGGTGCGCGCCGATCATGACGCCGCAGCGGTGTTGCGCCTGGATCCGCTGATGCTGGCCGGCGCCCAGCTTGGTGCCCAGCTCGGTAATCGCCTCGCTGCCGAACAGGGGCTGCTGGGCTCGCTGCGCGCGGAATTCGGTGCCGAGGCCAACCTCGCCGTCACCCAGGCCAATGGCGGTGTCTTCGTGCTGGCCGCCCGCGCCGCCCGCGCCGACGAGGTTGCCGTGGCGATCCGCAAGCGCCTTGCCGCGATCGCCCCGCTGCGTCTGTCCGGAACCTTGCCGGGCATCCTGGCGATGTTCGTCGAGGATACCGACCGCACCGAATGGCGCGCCCTGCGCGAACGGCTGGAGCTTGAGGGCGAGACGCGGCAGTTCCTTGCCCACCCCTCCTCGCGCGGCGTGGTCGCGGTGACCTGCACCTCGCGCCTGGAATTGCTCGGCGCCGCCGTGCCGGATGCCGCGCCGGATGGCGAGATGCGCTTCCGCAATCCGGCCCATCCGGCGGCCAAGGCGGCGGGTCTGGCGCCCGCGGTGCTGTCCTCGGTCTGATCCGCGATGACACCTCGAATCGAAGCCGTCTACCGCGTGCGTGCCGCCGCGGCGGACATCGCCGCGCGGGCCCAGGGCATCGCCGTCGAACAGAGTGTCGAGATGCCGCTCGGCGCCATCACCGAACAATCGGTGCTGCGCGAGGTGGTCGGCGACGTGCGTGATATCGCCGACCTCGGCGGCGGCGTCTTCGAGGTGCGCATCGGGCTGGCCGCCGAGACCGTCGGCGAGGATGCCGGCCAGTTGCTCAACATGTTGTTCGGCAACACCTCGCTGCACGAGGATGTCACGCTGCACGACGTCGAACTGCCATCGCGGATGTTCCCCGGCCCCAATCACGGCGAGCCCGGCATGCGTGCCCGGGTCGGCGCCGAAACCCGTGCCCTGACGTGCTCCGCCATCAAGCCGCAGGGCGCCCCGGTGGAATTTCTGGCGCATCTCGCCGGCCAATTCACGCTGGGCGGGATCGACTGGATCAAGGACGACCACGGCATGGCGGACCAGGCCTATGGCCGCTTCGCCCACCGCATGGCCGCCTGCGCTGCCGCCGTCCGCGCGGCCGCCCGCCGCACCGGTCACCCCACGCGCTATGCCCCCAGCTTGTCCGGCACGCTGGAGACGATGCGGGTCCAGGTGAAACAAGCCCGCGAGGCTGGCCTGGATTCCGTGGTGATCGCGCCGATGGTGTCCGGTTGGTCCACCATGCAGGCGCTGGTGCGGGAAAACCCGGACTTCGTCTTCCTGGCCCACCCCAGCATGGCCGGCGCCGCCCGCATTGCCCCGCCTTTGCTGATCGGCCGGCTGTTCCGCCTGATCGGCGCCGATGCCGTCGTTTTCCCCAGCCATGGCGGCCGCTTCGGCTACACCCCCGCGATGTGCCAGGACCTCGCCGCCCGTGCCCGCCAGGAATGGCACGGCCTCGCGCCCGCGGTCCCGGTCCCGGCCGGCGGCATGACCCTTTCCCGCGTCGGAGAGATTCTTGACTTCTACGGCCCGCGCACGATGGTGCTGATCGGCGGCAGCCTGCTGGAGGCACGCGAGCGCCTCGCCGAGGAAACCGCCGCCTTCACCCGCGCCGTCACCACCCACACGCATCGGTAGGCCTGTCATGGACAGCGAAAACAACGGAACACTACGCAGCTTCGCCGACTGGCGCTGGGACCAGGTGCCGCTGCACCCGTACAAGGAGGAGGGCGCGGCCCCCTTCAAGTCGATCACCCGTCAAACACTGTTCAGCGACCCCGGCTTCGGCTGCGAGCTGCGCTATTTCGAGATGCAGGCCGGCGGCCATTCCAGCATGGAACGGCACGAGCACATGCACGCCGTGCTGATCCTGCGCGGTGAGGGCCATTGCCTGCTGGGCGACCAGGTGCACACGATCAAGCAGAATGACCTGGTGACCATCCCGCCCTGGGTCTGGCACCAGTTCCGCGCCACGTCAGCCGCCCCGATGGGCTTCCTGTGCATGGTCAACCAGCTGCGCGACAAGCCGCAATTGCCCAGCGTCGATGAACTGGCCGAGCTGCGCCGCGCCCCTGCGGTAGCCGCCTTCCTTGACGGACAGTCCTGAAAGCAATCTCACGGGTTCGTCATCAGATCGGGGCAATCCGGTCATCGATCTGCCACGATCCCGGGGTCACATGATGGCGTCAAAGCCGCCTGACCCTCCGGAGCCCCGCGCCGTGACGCAAGCCGACGACACAAGCAAGATCGACGAACTCGATCGCCTGCTGAACGACCCCGATGTCCAGCTGGAGCCGGTCCGCGTCTGGGCGTTGCTGGCCGAAATGCGGCAAGTCGCCCAGCGGCCTAACCCGTCAGACGCGCCCCGATAAGGAACTCATGGTTGCCTTCCGGCCCGGTGATCGGGCTATCGGCAATCCCCAACACTGTCCAACCCGGCAGGCTGGCCCACCAGTCCCGGATCTCCGCACAGACCCGCTGGTGAACGGCGGGATCGCGCACCACGCCCTTGCTGCCGACCTCGGCGGGGCCTGCCTCGAATTGTGGCTTGATCAGTGCCACTGCCCAGGCGCCGGGGACACAAAGCGCGATTGCGGCCGGCAGCACCGTGCGCAACCCGATGAAACTGGCGTCGCAAACCAGCGCCTGCACCGGCTCACCGATGGCATCGGCGGTGAGGTGACGCGCGTTGGTGCGCTCATGCACCACCACCCGTGCATCGCTGCGCAGCTTCCACGCCAGCTGGCCATGACCGACATCGACGGCATGGACCCGCACCGCGCCATGGGTCAGCAGCACATCGGTAAACCCGCCGGTCGACGCGCCGATATCCAGGCACACCAGGCCTTCGGGTGAAAAGCCAAATGCCGCCAGCCCCTGTGCCAGCTTCAGCCCGCCCCGCGAAACCCATGGGTGGTCCTGGCCGCGCACCTCCAGCGCCGTCTCGGGGCCGATCGGCTGGCCGGCCTTGGCGATGCGCTGGGTCCCGGTGAACACCTTGCCGGCCAGGATCAACGCCTGCGCGCGCGCGCGTGATTCCACCAGGCCGCGTTCCACCAGGGCCAGATCGGCGCGTTGTTTCATGCGAAGGAAGACTTCTTTTTTTGAAAAAAAAGAAGCAAAAAAACTTCATCCGCTTGCTGCGCGTGATTCACGAAATTGGTCCCGGACAAATGGATAAAGTTTTTTTGCTTCTTTTTGTTCACAAAAAGAAGACTCTTTCTACCTAAGTGCCTGAACCACCGTTGCCACGATATCGTTCGCCGTCAACTTCGCCTCGATCATCTGCCTGGCCGGGGACTCATGGTCGATGAACACATCGGGCAGCGTCATCGGGCGGACCCGAAGCGTCCCGTCCAGCAAACCCTTCCAGGCCAGGTGGTGCAGCACCAGCGTCGCAAACCCGCCGGTGCTGCCTTCCTCGATGGTGACCAGCAGTTCGTGATGACGGGCCAACTGCTCCAGCAACTTCTCGTCGAGCGGCTTGACGAACCGGGCATCAGCCACCGTGGTGGAAATGCCCTGGGCGTCCAGCATCTCGGCGGCCTTCAGCGCATCGGCCAGGCGTGGTCCCAGCGACAACAGCGCAACCCGCCCCCCCTCGCGTAGAATGCGGCCACGGCCGAGCGGCAGGGCAGTGCCGCGCTTCGGCACCTCGACCAGCCCTGTCGAATCCCCGCGCGGGAAGCGCACCGCACTGGGCCGGTCGTCGATTGCGGCCAGCGTGGCAACCGCATGGGCGAGCTCGGCCTCATCGGCCGGAGCCATCAGCACGATCCCCGGCAAGCAGCCGAGATAGGCGAGATCGAAGCTGCCGGCCTGGGTCGCACCGTCATTGCCAACCAATCCCGCGCGCTCCAGCGCGAAGCGGACCGGCAGGGACTGGATGGCCAC
>JANXSA010000038.1 GCA_025352915.1 Rhodospirillales bacterium
CTTCTTTTTGTGAACAAAAAGAAGCAAAAAAACTTCATCTATTAAGAAAGAACTTCCCTCTCCCCTTGGGGGAGAGGGCCGGGGTGAGGGGTAGACCACAACCGAAAATAACCGTCATCCTGAGCGAAGCGAAGGACCCACGCTTTCTTCCGCCAGCACCACGATCCCCATCCCCACGATTGCCACCAACCCCCGCGCTTGGTAAAACCCAAACGGATAAAGTTTTTTTGCTTCTTTTTGTTCACAAAAAGAAGAATCCTTCCCGCCCATTGTCTCCCTCCTGAGGACCCTCGCAATGCAAATGATCGACCACACCACCGGCACCGGCGCCGAGGCCACTGCCGGCCAGCACGTCACCGTCCACTACACCGGCTGGCTCTTCGACGAGTCCGCCCCCGACAACAAAGGACAAAAATTCGACAGCTCGCGCGATCGCGGCGATCCCTTCGCTTTCCCCCTTGGTGCCGGCCGCGTCATCCAGGGCTGGGACCAGGGCGTTGCCGGCATGAAGATCGGCGGCAACCGCACCCTGATCATCCCCGCGGAGATGGGCTACGGCGCCCAGGGTGCCGGCGGCGTGATCCCGCCCAACGCCACCCTGGTCTTCGACGTCGAACTGCTCGCCGTCGGCTGATCGGCCGGGTGGGGTGCCCTTGGCATTCCACCCTCCACCGCGCAGAAAGATTTCCTTGCGCCGATCCGACGGTTATGTATAATCCCAAACATGGAACCAAGAACCGCCCTCGCAGGCCGGTTGGCCCCGACCATCAAGGGGCTCATCCAAGCCTTCGGCAACGTAGCCGTACAGCGTCCCGCCCTAGCTCCGATTCTGCGCCTGCTCTATCTCCGCCTCTTTGCCTTGGTCGGCCGCATCGACCGCCTGGCGACCAGATTCCGCGACGGCACCCTGCCCAAGCCGCGCGCCCGCGCGCCCAAATCCCCCACCGCGCCGAACCTCGTGCGCGCGCCCGCGCTCCGCCTTCCAGCCGGCCGGGGCTGGCTGTTCCACATCGCCCAGCGCGTAGCGCAATGGGCGCCAAATGTCAAGATCTACGTCAACCACCCTGACATCATCGCCCTCGCCGCCGCCGCGCCCCAGGCCGGCCGCCTGTTGCGCCCGCTCTGCCGCCTCTTGCTGGTGCCGATCCCCGAACACCTCCGCCTGCCGCACCGCTCCCGCAAGCCGCGCAAACCGCGCCCGCCAAAGCCGCGCGCCGAGCCTTTGCCGCCGCTGTCCAGCCACACCCCGGCCCCCGCCGGCACCGGCTGGCTCACCCCGCCGCCCGACCACCTGCGCCTGCGCGTTCCCGGCCTGCCGTTCCGCCCGCCGCCTGGACCGGTCCGCCGTTTTCGACCCTCCTGACCGGTCCTGCCTGATTGCGCCGATATAGTTACGATATCGTTATAATAAAACCGAATTCGACACCCCCGTCATCCCGCAGCCAATTTTTTCTTAACCATTCAAACCTACCCTGCGTCCATTCGCACCCCCACCCAGGGGCTGCACGCGGGAGCCCTGGTGCATGTCGAATCCGGAAAATGCCGCCCGCGCCGCCGCCCCCCGCATTGGTCTGCCGTTGCGCGCCCGGCTCTTTGGCGGCTACGCCGTGCTGATCCTGTTCAGCCTGGGCCTCGCCGGCACCGGCATCTGGGGCCTGGCGGCCATCGGCGCCCAGCTTTACAACCTCAAGCACAGCAGCGACGCCCTGCACCAACTTGCCGTCGTGCGGGGTATCATGGGCGAATTCGCCGCCGCCCAGCCGCGCTTCATGCTCGACAACAATCCCGGCGACCTCGCGACCCAGCCGCAGCACCTGCATCGGGCGCTCACGGTGGCGGCCGGTGCTGCCGCCGGCAGCGACACCGCCGCGGCAATCACGCAGATCGCCCGCGGCATTCCGGAACTCGAGCGGGTGACCGCCCGCCTGCTCGAACTCGGGACTCTGGCCGAGGCAGCACGAACCCGCCTGTATCACGGTGGCCAGCGCATGCTGCGCACCACCGAGCGCCTGGCCAAGGCGGTGCGCGGCACCCCGGGCGCCGACGGCATCGCGGCCAACCTGGAGGTCTCGCTGCTCCAGGCCCAGGTCTCGAACTGGCGCTTCCTGGCCACCCGCGACACCTCGGCCGTCGGCCAGTTCAAGGCCGGCGCCGACCGCTACGACTTCGCGCTCAACAGCGTGGACGAAATCGATGACGCCGATATGCGCCGCTTCGGCACCGAGGCCCGCCGCCTGCTCGGCGAGTACCGCGACGACTTCGCCGCCGCCAGCGTGGCGATCCTCGAACAATCCGAACTGTACCGCCAAGCCCAGCTGCCGCAAATGGCCGCCATGCAAGCCGCCCTGCTGGCGGCCAGCACGGCGCTCTCGGCGGAATTCGAAACCGCCGAGACCACGGCGCATGGCGCATTGGCCAGCACAAGCCGGCTGGAACTGGCACTCGCCGCGATCTGCCTGCTGGCCGGCCTGCTGTTCGCCGTGCTCATCGCCCGCAGCATCCTGCGACCGATTGCCGGCATGACGCAGGCAATGACCCGCCTGGCCCACCGCGACTGGACCGTCGAGGTGCCCGGCCGCGACAACCGCGACGAGATCGGCGCAATGGCCCAGGCGGTCGAGGTGTTCAAGCAGAACGGCATCCAGGCCGAGCGCCTCGCCGCCGCCGAAGCCGCCACCCAAGCCGCCGAACAGCGCCGTGCCGCCGCACTCGCCGTCCTGGTCCGCGGCTTCGAGAGCACCGTCGGCACAATGGCCGCCAGCCTCGGCCAGGCCGCCAGCGCGCTCGAGGGCACCGCCGCCTCGATGACCAGCATCGCCAGCCGAACCGATGACCGCGCCACCCAGGTCGCCGCCGCCGCCCTGCAAATGACCGGCAGCGTCAATATCGTCGCCGCCTCCGCCGAACAGCTCGGCGCCTCGATCCGCGAGATCAGCAAACAGGTGACCCAATCCGCCACCATCACCGACCGCGCCGCCCAGGACGCCGCCCGCACCGATGAGATCGTCAAAGCCCTGGCCACCGGCGCCCAGCGCATCGGCGACGTCGTCGGCCTGATCAGCGAGATCGCCGGCAAGACCAACCTGCTCGCACTCAACGCCACCATCGAAGCCGCCCGCGCCGGCGAGGCCGGCAAGGGCTTTGCCGTGGTCGCCTCGGAAGTGAAATCCCTGGCCAACCAAACGGCCCGCGCCACCGAGGAGATCAGCCAGCAGGTGCAACAGATCCAGGCCGCCACCCGCGCCGCCGTCGGTGCGATCGACAGCATCGTCACCACCATCGGCGAGGTCAGCCGCATCGCCGCCGGCATTGCCTCGGCGGTCGAGCAGCAAGGCATGTCGACCCAGGAGATCGCGCGCTCGGTGCAACAGGCGGCCCAGGCCTCGCACGAAGTCTCCGGCACCATCGGCGAGGTCAGCCAGGCCGCCAATGACACCGGCCGCTCCGCCGCAGCGGTCCTGGAAGCCGCCGGCCAGCTCTCCCGCCAGGCCGAAGCCCTGTCGCGCGAGGTCGGCGGGTTCATCGCCGGCGTGCGTGCGGCCTGAGGTGGCGCACCCCGCTTCTAGCTGCTAGGCAGCGGCCCGATGCCCACCCAGCAAGGGACCCGCCACATGAGCGCCATTGCCGACATCACTGCCCTGGAAATCCTCGACAGCCGCGGCAACCCGACGGTGGAGGTGGAAGTGGTGCTGGAAAGCGGGGCCACCGGCCGCGCCGCCGTGCCCTCCGGCGCCTCGACCGGCGCGCATGAGGCGGTCGAACTGCGCGACGGCGACAAATCCCGCTACGGCGGCAAGGGCGTGCGAACCGCTGTCGCCAATGTCGAGGGCGAGATTTTCGAAACCATCGCCGGCATGGATGCCACCGACCAGGTGGCAATCGACGAGGCGATGATCGCGCTGGACGGCACCGCCAACAAGTCGCGCCTGGGTGCCAATGCCATGCTCGGCGTCTCGCTGGCCGTCGCCCGCGCCGGCGCCGAGGCGGTCGGCCTGCCGCTGTATCGCTATGTCGGCGGCGTCTTCGCGCGCACGCTGCCAGTGCCGATGATGAACATCATCAACGGCGGCAAACACGCCGACAACCCGATCGACATCCAGGAATTCATGGTCCAGCCTGTCGGGGCCGCCACCCTGGCCGAGGCGATCCGCATGGGCTCGGAGATTTTCCAGGCGCTGAAGAAGCAACTGCACGACGCCGGCCACAATACCAATGTCGGCGACGAAGGCGGTTTCGCGCCGAATATCGGCTCGGCCGATGCCGCCTTGGCCTTCATCTCGCAAGCCTGCGAGAAGGCCGGCTACCGGCCCGGCATCGATGTCACCTTCGCGCTCGACTGTGCGGCCACCGAGTTCTTCCATGACGGGGTCTACGATCTCGCCGGTGAGGGCAAGAAGTTCGACGCGGCGGGGATGGTCGACTACCTCGCCGCGCTGTGCGCCAAATACCCGATTGCCTCGATCGAGGACCCGATGGCCGAGGATGACTGGGCCGGCTGGAAGCTGCTGACCGACAAGCTCGGCGCCAAGATCAACATCGTCGGCGACGATCTTTTCGTCACCAACAAGGAGCGCCTGATCCGCGGCATCGAGTCAGCGACCGCCAATGCGATCCTGGTCAAGGTCAATCAAATTGGCACCCTGTCCGAGACGCTGGACACCATGGAAACCGCCACCCGCGCCAGCTACCGCTCGGTGATGAGCCACCGCTCCGGCGAAACCGAGGACACCACCATCGCCGACCTGGCGGTGGCCACCAACTGCGGCCAGATCAAGACCGGCAGCCTGGCGCGCAGCGACCGCACCGCCAAGTATAACCGCTTGATCCGCATCGAGCAGGAACTCGGCGCCACGGCGCGTTACGCCGGGCGCGGCATCCTGCGTTAGCGGAAGCCGAAGCCGAGATACAGACTCGGCGGGGCATAGGCATAGGGCATCGGCGCGTAGTAGACCGGCGGCGGCGCGTAGTGGCTGTAGGGCTGCCAGTACTGCTGGTAGTGTGGGCGGTAGTGGTGCTGCGGCCGATACTGGTGGTATTGGTATTGCTGGTGATGATAGCCGCCGTGGTGGTTGCCGTAGCCGCCACGCCGGTGGTCGCCCGCCTGGGCGGAGGGTGCGGCCACCATCATCGCGACGGCGCCGACGGCGG
>JANXSA010000048.1 GCA_025352915.1 Rhodospirillales bacterium
GCGAAGGATCCACATTTTTTACTTCCCTCGCCCCGCCGACCACTATTAACACCCCACCAAACGGATAAAGCTTTCTTGCTTCCCCTTGTTCACAAAAAAAGACTTCCCAAACGCAAATCAGCGCTCGCCGCCGCCGAGCCATTCTGCTGGACGCCGCCCCCGGCAGCGCCATCAATGAGCTGCTCAGCCGAACGGGTTGCGGATCGTTAGCCCGCCGGGAAACACCCGACCGTCCTGCATGTCCTCCGAATAGAGGATATCGCACCTGGCTGAAATGGCGGCGGCTACAATCATTGCGTCGTAGATCGGCAAGCCGTCACGCTCGGCCAACGCCACAGCCGACTCATGCATTGCCACCGTCAGCACCATGACCGGCCCGCACACCGTGCGGATCGCCTGCAGCGCCTCGCGCACCTCCGGCCATGCAAAGCCCATCCGCCGGCGGGTAACGGTGATGAATTCGTTCAACACCTGAACGCTGATTACTCCGCCTTCCGCCAGCAACGCCTTGGCGCGAACCGAACGTCGGTCGGTGGTCCCGAATGCATAGACGACCACATTGGTGTCAAAGAAAACGCTACCGTTCATTGGCCTCGTCGCGATCGAACTTGAACCCGGGCGGCAAGGGCCGGCTCAGCGCCTTGATCTTCGCCATGGCCGCCGCGCGCGACTCATCCCGAGCCACCTCGAACGCGCCATCGCCAGCAACCCTGATCTCAACCTCGTCGCCATCCTTCAAGCCCAGCGCCTCAACCACCGCCACCGGAAGCCGCACCGCCAAACTATTCCCCCATCGCGCCACGCGCATCGTATCCTCCTTGCCAGGATATACATTGCCAATGTATATCTTCCAGCCAATGGCCGCAAGAAGGCCCCCCTGTTTCCAACCTGGTGTAGGTCGGATAAGCGAAGCGCCATCCGACTCCGTGTGCCGGCAGCAACAATGACCGGAAAAAAGCAGTTCTTTTTTGAAAAAAAGAACCAAAAAACTTTCATCCATAAGTCCAAGCATAAATGGATGAAAGTCTTTTTGCTTCTTTTTCTACAGAAAAAGAAGACTTCCTTACCCTACCTTCCTAGCGCTCCACTGCGCCGTCCCAAACTGCGCCAAATTCACCGGCCCCTGATGATGGTCCGACGACGTCCCCAGGTTGACCGTCCCCGACATCACCGCCGCCACGGCCTCGCCAGAGAAATTATACCGGATATTGCTCCCCTCATACCGCGTGCCAAAGCTCAGCGCCACGCGCCCGCCCTCGATCTGCCCGGAAACACCCCCTTCGAACAACAGCGAGTGCTGCTCACCAGAAATCGCATTGCCCGCCTGCGCCAGCGTCACCTTGTGCACCCGTTCACCATGCAGGAACCGCACCCGAACCTCCCACTCCCCGGACAAATCCACCGAAGGCGCCGCCAGCACCCGAGCTGCGGTCATCCGCGCCCCCTCTAGCGCCCGCGCAATCTCGCGCCCCACCTCGGCGGCCTCACCCGGCTGCAACTGGAACGGATCAACGGTAATCCGGTCCGCAGCAGCCGAGTGGTCATCCAGCATGATCCGCGTCGAGCCCTCCAGCACCGCCAGCCGCAGCCCCGGCCCGTCCAGTCCGATGCGCAAGCGGTCCCAAATGATGCGCAGCCCCGGCACCATCACCACCCCCTCGGGAGCGATAATCTCAGTCCGCACCCCCGGCACCGCCGTCACAATCCGCGCAATCTCGGCATTATCGCCGCTCCAGCGCGCGTTCTCCTGGCCAACATCGCGGCTTTCCATCCAGTATTCCACCGCCGTCAACAGCCCGATCACGTCCTCCTTGGACACCTTCATCGGCCGCCCCAGCGCCTGGTGCGGCGAGGCATTGCGCCACGCCGCCTGCACCAAATCCTTCCGCCCCAACAACAACCCGGAGGTCTGCGGCCCGCGCAAAAACTTCCCCCCGGAATAGATGACAAGATCCGCCCCGCGCACCAGCCAGGGCGACGGCTTCACGATATGCTCACTCGCGGCGTCAACCATCACCGGCACCCCGCGCGGCTTGGCGCGCGCGATCAGGTCCTCCATCCGCACCGGGCCTTGATGCTCATGCGTGCCCAGCACCGCCACCATCGCCACCGGTTCCTCAAAAGCCCTGTCCAGCTCTTCGATTGTCTCGATCTCGACAATCACCGTGCCGCTCATCCGGATCGCCTGGTCATAGGCAAAGCGCTGGTTCTTCACCATCACCACCCGGTTCACCATCCCCGTGGTATCCGGCAGCCGCAGCATCTTGATCGGGTCGTTCCCCGCCACGCACGCCATCGTCCCCAGCGCCACCGCGGCCGCACTCCCGCACGTCACCAGCGCCCATTCCGCCCCGCACAACTCGGCCAGCCTTTCGCTCGCCTTCTCCATCAACTCGTCCAGATTAACAAAATGCCGACTCGCCTCGGCCATCGCCGCCCGAACCTGCGGCAACATCAAGCTGCCGCCGTGCATGGTGCGCACCGAACAGCAATTGATGAACGGCCGTACCCCAAGCGCCAGGTACGGGTTATTGCTGGTGGCCAGATCGTTCATCGAAAATGCTCCATGGTGCTGCCGGCCCGGTATCAGACCCCTAGGCGCCGGCAGCGGTCAAGCCAAGCAAGGCTGGGCGCCGCCCAGACCCGCTGGGGCCTGAGGCCCCAGACCCCCATCCGGAAGAAA
>JANXSA010000050.1 GCA_025352915.1 Rhodospirillales bacterium
ACGCCGTCGGCCATCAGGGCGATTTCCAGCGTGGTCTTGGGCGAGAAGCGCAGGCTGCGCTTGCCGGGGAACTTTTCGACGTTCCACAGTTCAGCGTAATTCTGCGGACCCTGCGCGACGCGCTTCTGGTCGTAGAACAGGGCCACACCCCAGCCGACGGCGCCGGCCCCACAGGCGATGGTGCCGCCGGGGACGAACTTGGCGCGGTTGATCACGGTCCAGTCGAGTTTTTCGAAGGTGCCGTCCTCGCAGCCGCGCACCAGCTCCGGCGCCTCGACCATCACGACGTCCCAGGTGACATCGCGCGCCTTCACCTGGGCGGCGATGCGGGCCATTTCGCCGTTGTAGACGTCGTCCTTGACCGCGACGCCGGCCGCCTTGGCATAGCCCTGGAACAAGTGTTTGCGGGCATTGTCCTGGAAGCCGCCGCCGAAGCCGACGACCATGAGGTCGCGGGCCTGGGCCGGCAAGGCGATGGCCAGGGCGAGAATGGCGAGTGCGAGCATGCGCATGGGGCTTGGCCTCGACGGGAGATGACGATTGAACATAGCCCAGGAGGGTGGCGCGGCGCCAGCGCGGGGCGGGCGCGGTCGAAGGGAAGCAAGGTTCTTCTTTTTATGAAGAAAAAGAAGCAAAAAGCCTTTCTGATTCCTGGTTGCGTGACCTGGCGACTGGCACCCGCCCAAGAGGATGAAAGTTTTTTGGTTCTTTTTTTCAAAAAAAGAACTGCTTCCTCGCTGCCTAGCCAGGCACCATCGAAGACGGCGGAAACAGGAACGGGAACCGGCCGCGCAGGGCCATCACCGCCAGGATCGCCGGTATGCTGCAGAGCTGGAGGAACAGGTAGGCCAGCGGGTATTTCACCAGCCAGTGCAGGCGCCGCCGGCCTGGGCGCATCTCCTGGCCGAGCAGCGCCGGGACGATGATCAGGGCGTAGGTCATGATGGTGGGACCGAACAGCACGACGACGGCGGCGGGCTGCGTTGGCACCGCGAAGATTATTTTTTCGGCATACAGGCCCCAGATTCCGGCGAGGTAGAACACCTCGCGACGAGAGAAATCGATGTATCGTGTGAGCAAGTACCAGCCGACGATGAAGCCGAAGAAGGCGAACAGGTTGAGCGCCTGGAACTGCAGGATGCGGACCAGCAGGAGCGGCGGCGAAAAGCCCTCGGGCAGGTGATTGGCGATGCCGGCCAGCACCTCCTCGGTCAGCACCGCGGCATAGCCGAGCACGATGAAGCGCGCGGCACCGGTCAGGCGCATGGCGTTGACGCGCGCCTCCAGCCAGGCACGATGGCGCCAGGCGAGGGTGCCGAAGATGCCGAGCCAGAGCGAGTAGTAGACAGCAAACGCCACGATGGTCGCGTTGGCCACCGCGAACACCACCCAGAACAGGGTGCCGAGCGCGGCCCAGGCGACCATTGCCTTGTCGATGCGGGTCATGCGGGGGGCCTTCGGTTCCGACTTAGGCCGATGCGCTTAGCGAATGGCGGGGGGGAAAGGCAAGTGGCAGGAAGAATCTTCTTTTTGTGAACAAAAAGAAGCAAAAAAACTTTATCCGTTTGATCGGATACTCAATTTTGATTCGCTGCGGCTGGTATGTGGGTCATAACGTCCGGATTTTCGTTGGAGAAAACGGAAGCCAAATGAGTAAAGTTTTTTTGCTTCTTTTTGTTCACAAAAAGAAGACTCTTCCTGCCCCTTGCCTTGCTATTCCCCGCCTCTCCGACGGCGGAGGGCAAGCAGCCCGCCCGCACTGCCGAACAGCGCCAGCGCGCCGGTTCGGGGACTGCGCTGATCTCGATCTTGCGGTCCACGCCGCTGGAAGGGTGCTGGACGTTGATATAGGCGAGGTTGGGGTTGGTGACGTCGAAGTACAGCCCGGTGGGTTCGGCGATGGTGGTGCGGTCGACGATGCTGCGCTGTGTCCAGGCGGAGATGGGGTTGAAAGTGCTGAAGTTGCTTGTCTGCGCCTGGGCCGCCCCGTCGCGACGGCGATGGCGGCCGCCGCGGCGAACAGGACTTGTCTGGGATGCGACATTTTTGATCCCCGCCAGTGGTGGCGTCAGGCGCTGGTGTCGACCGGGACGATCTCGCGCGGCAGGCCTTCGCGGTAATTGTAGTTGGTGCGGGCGTCCGCGCCGTGCGGCACGGTGCAGCCGGCGTATTCGCCGTCATCGTCGTGGAAATGCGCGCGGTGGGTTTCCACATCGCCCCAGACGGCGCCGATCTGGTGGTAGTGGTATTGGATCGCGCGGCGCCGGAGGTCGGAGGTGTTGGGCGCGGTGTAGTGGTGCAGCATCGAGTGGAACACCAGGGCGTCGCCGGGTTGCATGCTGATCGGGATGCGCTCGCCGGCGCGCAGGCGGCCGGGCAGGATGCGGCAGCGGTTGAAGTCGTTTTCGTGCTGGTGCGGCACGCCGCCTTCCAGATGGGTGCCGGGGACCAGTTCCATGCAGCCGTTCATTGGGAGTGCGGCATCCAGCGCGATCCAGACGCCGACGATCAGGCTGGGGTCGGTGAGGCGGAAATAGGAGGCGTCCTGGTGCCAGGGCTTTTCGCTGCCGATGCGCGGCGGCTTGATCAGGGCCATTTCCTGGAACAGCAGGCGGCCCTGGCCGAGCAGCTGGTCGAGTGCCCGATGCAGGCGGCGGCTATTGGCGGCGGCCTTGAGGGCGGGCGCGTCCTCGGTGAAATCCATGTATTTGCGGATGAAGTCCTCGCAGCGGGCGGGGGTTTGGGCGGCGTCCTCGAAGCCGGTCTCGAACATCAGCGTGGTTTCGCGCCGGGGCATGCGGCCGGTGGCGAGGTCGCTGAGTGCCTGTTTGCAGGCGGCGATGGTGCTGGGGCCGAGCAGGCCGCGGAGCAGCACCCAGCCGTCGCGGCGGTACTGGGCGAGCTCGTCGGGGGTCAGCATCCGGTTGTCCGGCGCCAATGCTGCGTCCATGCCGTCCTCCGCTGGATGCGGCCATCGCTTGGCCGTGATTTTGCGTGAGGATGCAGCAATGGGGTGCCGGCGTCCAATCGGCTATGCTCCAAGCCACATGTCACAGGAGGCCGGCCCATGAAGAACGTCATCGTGTGCGATCATCCGCTGGTGCAGCATAAGCTGACGCTGTTGCGCGACCGCACCACCTCGACGCTGGGGTTCCGCCGGATTGCCGGCGAGATCGCGTTGCTGCTGGCCTATGAGCTCACGCGGGATCTGCCGATTGAATTCGTCGAGATCGAGACGCCGCTGGAGCGGATGAACGCACCGCAGATTGCCGGCAAGAAGCTGTGCCTGGTGTCGATCCTGCGGGCGGGCAACGGGATTCTGGAGGGGATGCTGGACCTGGTGCCGGCGGCGCGCGTCGGCCATGTTGGGCTGTACCGCGATCCCAAGACGCTGATGCCGGTGGAATACTACCTCAAGCTGCCGGACGACGTGGCCAGCCGGCTGGTGATCGTGGTGGACCCGATGCTGGCCACCGGCAATTCGGCGGCTGCGGCGGTGGCGCGGGTGAAACAGGCGGGGGCGACGCATATCCGCTTCGCCTGCCTGTTGGC
>JANXSA010000128.1 GCA_025352915.1 Rhodospirillales bacterium
GCCGCCCTGCGCGCCGCCGGCGGCGCCATCATGGCCGTCGACGCCGTCATGCAAGGCTGGGCCAAACAGGTCTTCGCAGCCATCCGCCCCCCCGGCCACCACGCCGAACGCGACCGCCCGATGGGCTTCTGCCTGTTCGCCAACGCCGCCATCGCCGCCCGCCACGCCCAGGCCCAATACGGCCTCACCCGCGTCGCCGTCGTCGATTTCGACGTCCACCACGGCAACGGCACGCAAGACATCTTCCAGGCCGACCCAACCCTGTTCTACGCCTCCTCCCACCAATTCCCCTGCTACCCCGGCACCGGCGACCCCTCCGAACGCGGCGTCGGCAACATCGTCAACGCCGCCCTCCCCCCCGGCGCCGGCTCCGCCCAGTTCCGCGAAGCCTGGGACCTCCTCATCCTCCCCGAACTCGACCGCTTCGCCCCCAACCTCCTCATCGTCTCCGCCGGCTTCGACGCCCACAAAGCCGACCCGCTGGCCCAACTCCGCCTCGAAGCCGCCGACTTCGCCTGGCTCACCACCCGCCTGATGGACGTCGCCCGAACCCACTGCGAAGGCCGCATCGTCTCCCTCCTCGAAGGCGGCTACGACCTCGACGCCCTCGCCGAATCAACCGCCGCCCATGTCAGCGCGTTGATGGAGGGATGAAGCACAGGCGACAGGAAAGCGTAAGGCAAGCACCAGCAAGGAAAGCATCTTCTTTTTGTGAACAAAAAGAAGCAAAAAAACTTCATTTACTAAGAATTTTTTCTCCCCTCGCGCTTGGGCGCGGGGGGTTGAGCCGCGAAGCGGATCGACGAGGGGGGCTCTTCTCACTCCCCCGCTTCCCTTCATCAACTCACTTGAACGCCCGCTGTCTCGCCAGACCTGGCCCCATCAACCCCGTCATTGCGAGCCCTTGCGAAGCAATCCACGCTTCCTTCCGACCACGCCACGCGCAGCCAAAACAACGGTCAACCTTACCCCCCGGTCATCTTGAGCGGAGCAAAAGACCCGTGCTGTTTGCACGGCGCTACTGCCGCTAATGGAAAAAGTTTTTTTGCTTCTTTTTGTTCACAAAAAGAAGAATCTTCCTGCCCCTTGGCTTTTTCGGGTTTTCACCCGCCCCAGGCACAAAGCCTTCCTTCCCGCCCCCCTCCTGGTCTAGTTTCCGCCCCCGCGCCCCATCCGACGAGGCTTTGCATGCCCACCCCCGCCCCAGCCGTCCCGACCGAGATCACCGCCCTCTCCTTCGAGGACGCGCTTTCCGAGCTGGAACGCATTGTCCGCGGCCTGGAAGGCGGCCAGCAAAAGCTCGAGGACGCCATCGGCGCCTACGAACGCGGCGCCTTGCTGCGCCGCCACTGCGAGGCCAAGCTCGCCGAGGCCGAGGCCCGTGTGCAGGCGATCGTCGTCGCCGCCGACGGCAGCCTTTCCCTCGGCCGCCCCGAATGACCGCCCTCGACACCGCCCTCAAACAGGCCGCCGCCGAAGTCGAGTCCGCCCTGGAAGACCTCGTCCCCGCCGTCGAAGGCGGCGAAGCCCGCCTGTGCGAAGCGATGCGCTATTCCACCCTGGGCGGCGGCAAGCGCCTGCGCGCCTTCCTGGTGATGGAAACCGCGGCACTGTTCCGTGTCGACCGCCGCTGCGCCGCCCGCGTCGCCGCCTCGGTCGAGATGATCCACGCCTACTCCCTGATCCACGACGACCTCCCCGCCATGGACGACGACGACCTCCGCCGCGGCAAACCCAGCAATCACAAGGCCTTCGACGAAGCCACCGCCATCCTCGCCGGCGACGCGCTCCAGGCCCGCGCCTTCGAGGTCCTGGCCGAGCCCGACACCCATTCCAACGCCGAAGCCCGCATCGAGCTGGTCCTCGCCCTCGGCCACGCCATCGGCGCCCGCGGCATGTGCGGCGGCCAGATGATCGACATGCAGGGTAACAACCAGGATTGGACCGCCGAAGCCATCGCCCGAATGCAGGCCCTCAAGACCGGCCGCCTGATCCAGTTCAGCGCCGAGGCCGGCGCCATCCTCGGCCGCGCCCCCTCGCATCAGCGTCACCAACTCGCCGCCTACGGCCGTGACCTCGGCGCCGCCTTCCAAATGGCCGACGACGTCCTGGACGTCACCGCCACCGCCGAGCAGATGGGCAAAACCGCCGGCAAGGACATCGCCCAAGGCAAAGCCACCCTGGTCGCCGTCTGGGGCGTCGACCGCGCCCGCAACCAGGCCAACGCCCTGGCCGCCCAAGCCGCCGCCAGCATCGACAGCTTCGGCCCCGAAGCCCACCTCCTGCGCGACCTCGCCACCTACGTCGTCACCCGAAAATCGTAGGTCGGATAAGCGAAGCGCCATCCGACTCTTGCAGCAAGCCAGCGCTTCTTTTTGAAAAAAGAAGCAAAAACTTTCAGCCACTTGCTTGCTTCTCTCCCCTCGCGCTGGCGGGGCGGTTGAGCCGCGAAGCGGATCGACGAGGGGGGCTCTTCGTGCCACCCGCCCCTACCCAAGAAAAATAACCCCAACCCAGCAAAATATCCTTGCACCCCTCGCCAAACCCTGATACGAACAAACCATAAACAAACCCCAGCCAAGGAGGACGAAATGCCACACCCCGCGCTGCTCGTCTCCGAACGGCTGCACGCCATCATCGTCCTCAACCTGCTGCCCCTCATCATGCAGCAGATCCTCGTCCTCGGCGCCTACACCTTCCCGGTCTGGGCCCGCATCTC
>JANXSA010000147.1 GCA_025352915.1 Rhodospirillales bacterium
ATGGCGGCAACCTCGGCGATCGGGAACACCCGCAGCTTCGGGTTCGGCAGCGTCTCGGCATAATAGGCGCGGGTGCGGCTGTCGGTGGCACGGGCAAAGGCGCTGGGGTCCTCGGGGTCGACGAAGCGCACCTCGATGCCCATGTCCTTGAGCGTATTGGCGAACAGGTTCCAGGTGCCACCGTAAAGGTCAGTCGAGGAGACGATGTTGTCGCCGACTTTTGCCAGGTTCAGCACCGCAAAGGCGCTGGCCGCCTGTCCGGAGCCGAGTGCCAGCGATGCGGCGCCGCCTTCGAGCGCCGTGATGCGCTGTTCCAACGCATCCTGGGTCGGGTTCATCAGCCTTGTGTAGATGTAGCCCAGCTCCTTCAGCGCAAACAGGTTCGAGGCGTGCTCGGTGCTTTTGAACTGATAGGATGTGGTCTGGAAGATCGGCACCGCAACGGCCCCGGTGGCCTCGTCGCGCCGCCAGCCGGCATGCAGGGCCAGCGTTTCGGGATGGTTGGACATGGACGCCTCCTCGGTTCGGTGGGGTAGTTCAACCCGTGATTTTTGCTGTAAGCAAGTAGAATGATATCTTCACAGACATTGTTCGTGAATATCCCGCGCCGCCTATCCTGCACGCCACGCCGCCCGCGTCCAGGAAATCGTTACGGCTGCCGCCTTGCCCTGGCCGTCCCACACCGCCAAGCTTCGGCGCTGTGCCCCAGGGAGCGCTGACGCCATCGCCATACCGATCCTGCGCCACGACCCCGCAGGCCCCGCTTGGACCCTGGCCTGGGAGGGAATTCGCCTCGGCATCCGGATGCAGGCCGGCGCGCTGGTGTGCGACGAATTCGGCCCGGACGACACAGCACCGCCGCCGCCGCTCTGGGCCAGCTGGCGCGAGCACGACATGCAGCTCAACGCCCGCCTGCCGGCGCTGGTCGAGATCGGCCCGCGCCCGGTCTGCGTCGCCTGGCGGTTGCATCGCTGGCACATGGACGACGCCCAGGTACTGGCAATCATCCTGGTGGCAGAGGAGTCGGCGCTGGAATGCGAGGTGAGCTTTGCCGTCGATGCCGCCACCGGCATGGTGCTGCGCTCGACGACATTGCGACATTACGGCAGCGCCGGTACCGCGCCAATCGAGATCACCGGGGCACTCAGCGTCTGGCTGACCCTGCGCGGGAAGATGCGCGCCGCCCATACGCTGACCGGCGCCTGGGGGGCCGAGGCGCAATCGGTGGTGCATCAAGGCGGCCACGCCGCCCTGGTGCTGGACAGCCGGGCGGGCAAGACCGGCTTCGAGTTCCAGCCCTGGCTGGCGCTGGAAGCGACGCGGGGCGTGTATCTGTGCCAGTTGCTGTGGTCCGGCAACTGGTCGCTGGAAGCGCGTCTGCGTCCCGCTGCCACCACGCTGTCGGGCGGGCTGAACGATTGGGGGTTCGCCCATACGCTGCGGCCCGGTGCAGAACTCGCGCTGCCGGCGGTGTTGCTGGGCTACCACCCCGGCGGCCTGGATGCCGCCACCCGACGCCTGCATGACTGGCGCCGCGCCCGCCGTCCGGACCCCGAGCGCGCGGTGCCGGTGCAGTTCAACACCTGGTACGTGCTGGACGAGGATGTCGAGGAATCCCGGGTGCTCGCCCTGGTGCCGCAAGCCGCGGCCCTGGGTTGCGAGGTCTTCGTGCTCGATGCCGGCTGGTACACCACCCATGCCTGGTCGCCGCTGAGCAACTGGCATTCGCGGGCCGGCGACTGGGTGGTTGACCCAATGCGCTTTCCGCGCGGGCTGGGCCATGTCGCCGATGCCGTGCGGCGGGCTGGCATGGGGTTCGGGATATGGTGCGAGCCCGAGGCGGTCGGTTCGTGTTCTCGCTTGCGCCAGGAACACCCCGACTGGCTGCATCACATCGATGGCCACGCCCCTGGCAGCGATAGCCGTGCCGTGTTGCATCTGGGGGTGCCGGGCGCGTGGCTGCATGCGTTCGACCTGCTGGTCGATCTCGTGCGGACGACTGGGGCCGCCTGGTTGAAATGGGACTTCAACGCCGACCTGGCCGCCGGCGGCTGGTCGCCCGAATTGCCGGCGGCGCTAACCGGGCAGGACCCGCTGCTGGCGCATACGCTGGGGCTCTACCGGTTGCAGGATGCGGTGCGGAAGGTGTTCCCCGAGTTGGTGCTGGAAATGTGTGCCAGCGGTGGCGGGCGGATGGACGGGGCGATTCTGTCGCATGGCCATACCAACTGGATCAGCGACCAACCGCAGGCGGTGGCCAAGCTGGCGATCCACTTTGGCATGCAACGCGCTCATCCCGCGGTGAGCTGCAACGACTGGCTGGTGGACTGGCCGGCGCGTTCGTATTCCGGGGTGGATGGGGTCGATCTGCGCGGCGACCTGGCTTTCCGGTTGCGAGTGGCGATGCTGGGCAGCTTTGGCATTTCGGCGCCGCTGGGGTTGTGGAGCACGGAGCAACAAGCGGTGGTGCGGGCGCATGTGGCGCGGTACCGCGATCGGGTGCGGGCGCTGGTGCATCTGGGGGACCAGTACCAGTTGACCGATCCGCCGCCGCTGGATGGCGAGGGCGATTGGGCGGCGATGTGGTTCGTGGCCAAGGATGGGCGGAGCGGGGTGTTGTTTGCCTTTCGGTTGCAGGGCGGGGCAATGCGGGATTTTCCGCTGCCGGAGTTGGCGGGTGGGGCGCGGCGTTTGGTGGGCGAGGATGCCGTGTTGACCGAGGGTGGGGTTCGGGTGGTGCTTTCGGAAAAGTTCAGGTCGGCGTTGGTGGAAATATCGGTCTAGTCCTCGGTCAGGCGGCTTGCGTGAATGTGCAGGATGCGGGTGGCGATGGCGGCGACGAAGTAGCGGTCGTGGGAGACCAGGACGCAGGTGGCGCCGTGGGTGAGGATTTCGGACTCCAGGCGTTCCTGGCCCGGGATGTCCATGTGGTTGGTGGGCTCATCCAGGAGATAGAAGTTTGGTTCCGCGAGGCGTAGGGCGAGCAGGCCGAGGCGGGCTTTCTGGCCGGGGGATAGTTTCGAGATTGGGCGTTTCTGGGTTTCGACGTCGAAGCCGGCGCCGGCGAGGAGGCTCAGGCTGCGCTGGTCGCCGAGGCGGAAGGTGCCGGCGATGAATCCCAGGGCGGTGTCGGTTGCGGGGAGCTGGGACATCTGCTGGTCGACGTAGCCGGTGATGACGCTGGGGGCGATGGTGAGGCCGGGGGTGGCGTTGGCGCGGAGCAGGCGGACGAGTTGGGATTTGCCGACGCCGTTGGCGCCGGTGATGACGATGCGGTCGCCCTGGAAAATTTTTAGTTTCCCGGTGCGGAACAGGGGGATGCCGGTCGGCGTGGTGATTTGGATATCGTCGAGAGTCACGAGCACTTTTGCATGGGTGCCGCTGTTGACCAGGCGGAGGTCGGCGGTGCGGGTCTTGGCGAGGGGCTTGGCGGATTGGACGATGGCTTCGGCGCGGGCGGTGAGTTGTTTGGACTTTTTCAGCAACAGGTCGCTGCCGCTGTTGACGCCGATGTTCTTGAGCTTGCCGGCGTTGGTGCGCAGGCGGTCGGCTGCTTTCATTTCGCGAGCGAAGATTTTTTCCGTGCGGGCGTCGTCGTCTTCGAGGAGGGCACGGGCGGCGGTGTAGGGGTGGGCGTAGATGGTCGAGCCTTCGGGGCGGAGGAAGAGGGTGTGGGTGGTGGTGTTGTCGAGGAAAGCGCGGTCGTGGCTGGCGATGATCATGCCGGTGCCGGGGGTTTGGTAGCGCAGCCAGTCTTCGAGAACGGCGAGGCGGTCGAGGTCGAGGTGGTTGGAGGGCTCGTCGAGCAATAGGAGGTCGGGTTCGGTGATCCAGGCGCGGGCGATCAGCGCCATGCGTTGCCAGCCGCCGGACAGGGCGGCGAGTTTTCGATGATGCAGTTCGGCGGGGGCGGCGAAGGCTTCGAGCAGGAGGTTTATTCTCCACTCGTTGGCGTCGCGCTCGGTGGGGGGGAGGGCGCGGCGGACGGTTTCGGTGAAGGTCAGGTCGAGCAGGTTGGTGGGTACGTCCTGTTCGACGAAGGCGAGGCGGAGTGCGCGGCGGCGGGTGATTTCGCCGCTGGTCGGTTCGGATTGGCCGGCGATGCAGCGCAGCAGGGTGGATTTGCCGCCGCCATTGGCGGCGATCAGGCCGATGCGGTGGTCGGGGTGGATGGTCAGGTCGAGGCCGGTGAAGAGGGGGCGCGGGGAGGCGATGGCCAGGGCGCGCAGGCTGAGGAGGCTCATGGTTTGGTGTCCCGTTCGCTCGCAGGGCGCGGCGATTGCTGCTGAAGGCGCGAAGCGGGTTTGGCGGGCCAGCCTGGTTTCGGCTGTCCGGCGTTAGGCCCGCCCCGCCGCGAAAGGCGGCGGGGCCTGGCAGGGGCCACGGGTGCGGGGCTGGTGGTGTCTGGTCATGCAGCCCTCCTGCGGCTGGGTGTTATCAGGGATTGGTAGAGCGAAGGCGGGGGATTGGTAGAGCGAAGGCGGGGGGTTGGGCAAGTGGGAGTTTATTTTGATATCGAAATAATATGGACACGGGTTGGCGGGGTCAGGCGGGGGCGGGTTTTTTGGTGAAGTTCATGAAGGGCAAGGGGCGGGGGCGGCGCTGCGGGGCGAGGGGGAGCAAGGGGGGGAGCGGGGCGAGTTTGGGGCGCCTGGATTTCAAGCGGGGGGGGGTGGCGGGTTTCGCGCGCGGCGGGAGGTGGAGGGTGGCAGGCATGGTGATGCCGAGCATGTGGCAGAGGGGGCGGAGGATGCGGCCTGCCTGAGGGGCTTGGGCGAGAAATTTTGGCATGTCGGGGTGATTGAGGAGGTGTTCGAGTTGGCTGGCGCGGCCGCGGACGTGGTGGTCGGTGCTGCCGGCGAGCCAGGCGTGGGCGGCGGGGAAATAGGGTTTTGGCGCGCGTCGGCGGGGTTCGGTGGGGCGGCTGGGGCGCAAGGCGGGCAGGGTGTTGGACTGCCAGCGGGCGAAGAGGGCTTGGAAACGAGTGGCGGCGCGGCCGATGCGGGTCCAGGCGAGACGGAATACGGGCGCGCGGGTGCTGTCCCGGTTTACGTACGGGCCGAGGGCGAGGCATATTCCTTTCAGCACGGCGGTGAGTAGCGTTGCGAGTGTTTCCATAGTTAGTTATTTTATATTAGCGCACCGGTCGCGGCAAGGGTTTTTTTTGGGGCGATGTGATTTTTTCGCGGCGGCCTCGCTGGGGTTTGCGGCGTTTGCGCCATCGGCGGGGCATTGGGACAGGCGGCGATCGGCTGGCATCTTGTTGCACTGCCCTTTGAATGTTGATACTTTAACGGCCTGTTGGTGGGTTTTTGATTTTTGCGGTTCCGCATGCGTTCTGCAGGCCTGCCTGGTGGTTCGGCTTGCATCTGACCGGGCATTTGCCTTGGGTTTTTGATCAATTCGGCTGGTGTGGTGATTTGAATGTTGCGCATAGCTCATCGTCTGAATTTGTGGATTTCGTCGCATGCCGGGCTCGGCTACTGCGCGCAGGTTGGGCGAATGACGTCGGTGGGCGGGGCGTGAGCCGATGGGGAGCATCAAGCCGATAACCGTGCACGAGGCATCCGGGACGCCGGTTGACACCGAGGCGAGCGGGTTTGAACTGCGGGCGCACGGCCTGGCGGATCGGTTCCAAACGCGCGCGGTGGCCAATGGTCCGCCATCTTCTGCCTTTGCCGCGCGAACCGTGCCGCGGGTATGTCCGGTTCTGTTGGTGGGCGCGCCTCCGGTCTTCCTGGCCGGGCTGCGGGCCCTGTTGGCGCAGCAATCCGGGTTTCACGTGGTCGGTGCGGAGGCTGGCGGGGCTTCGCGGCTTCAGTCCGTGGGGCTGGCGTATGGCATGGTGGTGTTTGCCGCGGCTGCGTGGACCGACGCTTGTGCACAAGCGCTGGACATGCTGCGCGCCAAGCATCCGCACGTGCGCGTGGTCCTGTTGGTCGCGGATGCCGACCCGGGGCGGATGCAGCAGTTCCTTGCCGGTGGCGGTTTTGCGGCGATGCCGATGGCGGCCGAGGTCGAGACGGTCTTGGCGACGATCCGGGGCGCGCATCCGGCGGTGACGCAGGCGATGGCAGCGGATGCGCGTGTGCCCGTGCACCGGTCCGAGCTGAGCGCGCGGGAGCGTTTGGTGTTGCGCAGCAAGGTCAGCGGGCACTCCAACAAGGCGATCGCGGTCGCGTTGGACATAAGTGTCAAGACAGTCGAGACCTACTATACACGTGGCATGGAGAAGCTTGACCTGCACAGCCGGGCCGAGGCACTCCAGTACGGGGTGATGCAAGGCTGGCTCACGGAATCATGAGGTAGCTCCGCGTATTGTGAATTGTTGTTGGGAATTGTAAGGAATCATCCCGACAAGCTTTCAAAACTGTTTCAGCCTATATCTGGCCCGATCAATGCGGGTGATGATTCCCGCGCTTTGTTTCGTCGGGATCGGAATCAGCATGCGCAATTTATTACAGAACGGTTTCGCGGCAGCGGTGGCGCTCGGGTTGGCGGCGGCGCCGGTGTCGGCGAATGCGGCGATCGATTTCTCGGGGTCGTCGGCCTTGCTGGCCGCAAAGGTCACGTTCGACGTGTTGCCGGGCAGCCTGCTGAAGGTGGTGTTGACCAATACGTCGACGAACGACGTTCTTGTGCCGGCGGACGTTTTGACCGGCGTGTTTTTTAGCAGCGGGTTCGGGTCGCTCGGGTCGCAGAGCGCGGTGCTGACCGCCGGCAGTTCGGTATTTTATGATCCGCAGGGACAGCCGGCCGGCGGCGTGGTCGGTGGTGAATGGGGCTATGGATCAGGGCTATCCGGAGCGCCGAATGGCGCCAACTCGGCGATCATGAGCACCGGCGCCTTCTCGGGCGTCAGCCACCCGACCTTCCCGGGGCCGGACCTGCAATCTCCGACGGCTCTTGACGGGTTGCAGTACGGCATCCTGTCGGCCGGCGACGACACGGCCACCGGCAATGGTGGCATCACCGGCAGCGGCGGGCTCATCAAGAACTCGGTGACCTTTATCCTGAGCGGGTATACCGGCCAGGCTGCCAACCTGCAGACCGATATCACCAGAGTGTCGTTCCAGTACGGCACGAACATGAATGAGCCGAATTTCTCGCCGCCTGGGGGCGGGGCGCCGCCGAATTACTGCGCCAACGGGGCGGCGAACTTCCCGATCTGCAGTTCGCAGCAGGTCGAAGTACCGGAGCCGATGAGCATGGCGTTGCTCGGCATGGGGATGCTGGGGCTAGGCGCGGTGCGGATGCGCCGGCGGCGCGCGGCCTGATCCCCGCAGGGCCTGATCCCCGCGCGGTGACGCGGAAAAAGAGCCGCCGCGCGGGGTCCGCGCGGCGGCTTTTGCTTGTCCGGACGTAGGGCGTCTGACCGGCGTTACCGCGGGGCGACACCGCGACGGCGGCGCGATGCGATGCCGAGGCCGACGAGCGCTGAGCCGAGCAGCGCCATGCTGGCGGGCTCGGGCACGTCGATGCTGTTGGCCGCGAAGGCTAGGCTGCTGTCGATTTCTTCCTGGGCGCGTCTGGTGGGCTTGCCCTTGGCGCCCCCGCCCGAAGTGGTGGTGGTTGTCGTTGTTGTGGTCGGCGAGGTGGACCCCATGACGGTGTTCCAGCCGAGCACGTCCATCACCATCTTGTCGACGGCGCTGAGGTCGTTGACGATTCCGGGGATGGCATAGGCGCTGAACGCATCGCCGGGCGTCGAGACCCAGGAGTCGCGATCGGCGGTGCCGGAGGCATTGAACGTGCCGAGATTGGTCTGGCCGCCGTCGGTGGAGAAATAGGCGGGTTCGTTGTAGCTGAAGCTGGTGCTGCCGGGTGCCTTGTAGCGGAACATGTCGATGGCCAGGCCGTTGGTGGCGCCGCTGGAACCCAGCCCGCTGACGCGGCCGAGGACGTGGCTGATTTCGTGCAGGGCGACGCCGGTGAAATCATAGCTGCCGGCGGTGATGCCGTCAGTGCGGTTGAAATCAAAGCCGTAGCCGGTGCCGAAGCCGATATAGCCGTCGATCGACGAGGAGGCGCCAGCCAGGCCGATGGCCTTGGCCTGGGCCGGGGTCATGGTGAAGGTGCCGGCGCCGATCGGGCTGGTGGCGGAGAAGTTGGCGTAGGCGGTCTGGTCGGTGATCGAGGTCGCGGTAGCGCGCAGGTACGTCTGCATCTGGCTGTAGCTGAAGGTGCCGAAGCCGGACATGCCGGCGACGCCGAGGCTGGTGACTGGGGAGCCCAGCAGCTCGCCCCAGCCGACATGCAGGTTGATGGTGACGGGGTTGGCGAACATGTTCTGGTAGACGGCAATTGCGCCCTGGAAGGCCGACTTCACCTCCGCCGAATTGGCGAGGTTGTTCACGCTGGCGGCGTATGTAGTGCTGATGGTCAGCGCCGATGCGGGGGCTGATCCGGCAGCGCCGAAACCGAAGCAAATGGTCGAACCGAGCAGAAGGACCTGCCAAGTTGGGCGGATAAATCCGCCGGATAGTGCAACATTCAGGGCGTTCGGCATTCATTCCACTCCGGTTACAAGAACCTTGTTCAAGGACACAGCCATGGCTATCGACGACTGACTGCATACGTCTACTGGGAAGGTCCTACCGAAGGGTTACCATTTGGGCAAAACGCGAAATCTCAGACGTTTGTCAGGACAATTTTAATTTTCAGAAAAATTAATTTATTCGATAATTAATAATTTAAATATATAATTTTAGTGCGCCACAAAGGGAGGAGAGGTGACCCGGGTAGGATATCGTGACGAATTTATGGGTAAATTAAATTTAACCTCCGTTGCGCAATACGATGGTGTGAGCGTCGGAATCTAATTTTCGTCGAATCGCGCCAGCGGCTGTGGGTCAGCGCGCACTACCTAAGTGACGCCAGGCTGGCTAAGTGACGCCAGGCTGGCCACTGGCGCGTCACCCGAGACGACTTCGATGGCGATGCTGGCGCGGCGACGGTATGATGGCGGTCCAATGGGCGCGCACGCAGTCGTCAGCGTCGGGCCCGACCGGGACGTGGAACCGGGCCTCGTGCAGGATGTAACCGCTGACGCGGACATCAAGCCGACGGGCCATGCCCTGGGTGTGCAGGCCGGAGGCGCAGAGGCGGCCGAAATAGGATTTTTCCGCCGCTTGGTCGTCGAGGTGGAAGGGTTGGGGGTCGTAGAGCTGGGCGAAGGCGATGATCTCGGCGCGGGTGAGGGTGAAGCTGCCGCAGGGGAACGGGGCGTTGATGGCGAGGTCATCGAGGTATTGCATGTTTAGGCACGCAGAAGGGAGGAAGACTTCTTTTTGTGAACAAAAAGAAGCAAAAAAACTTCATCCATAGCTCTCAATGCAAATGGATGAAGTTTTTTGGTTCTTTTTTTCAAAAAAGAACGCTTGCTTACTTCGCCTTGGCTTCCCGGCGCCGCGCGTGCAGGACGAACTCGGTGTAACCGTTCGGCTGCGCCCGGCCCTGGAACACCAGGTCGCAGGCAGCCTTGAAGGCGGGGCCGTCATACGCCGGGGCCATGGCGGTATAG
>JANXSA010000163.1 GCA_025352915.1 Rhodospirillales bacterium
CTCGCCCATCGCCTCACCCTCGCCGACCGCCTGCTCGACCCGATCCTCGAACGCCTGGTCCGCCGCGAGGTCCGCGCCCGCTTCGGCGGCCGCCTGCGCGCCGTCATCTCGGGCGGCGCCCGCCTCGAACCCGCCATCGGCACCTTCTTCCTCGCCTTCGGCATCCCCCTCCTGCAAGGCTACGGCCAGACCGAAGCCGGCCCCGTCATCGCCGCCAACCCCCCGCTCGCCATCCGCATCGACAGCGTCGGCCCGCCCCTCGAGGGCGTCGATCTGCGCATCGCCGACGACGGCGAAATCCTGGTCCGCGGCGACCTCGTCATGGACGGCTACTGGGGCCGCCCCGAAGAAACCGCCGCCGCCATCCAGAACGGCTGGCTCCACACCGGCGACATCGGCATCGTCGAGCCCGACGGCAACCTGCGCATCACCGACCGCAAGAAAGACATCATCGTCCTCGCCGGCGGCGACAACATCTCCCCCGCCCGTGTCGAAGGCATGCTCGCCAGCCAACCCGCCATCGCCCAATCCGTCGTCTTCGGCGACGGCCGCGCCGCCCTCTCCGCCCTCATCGTCCCCGCCGAAGGCTATGACGACGCCGCCATCAGCCACGCCGTCGACGCCGTCAACAAACGCCTAACCACCACCGAACGCATCCGCCGCCACGCCGTGGTGTCGCCCTTCACCATCGACAACGGCATGCTCACCGCCACCCAAAAAGTAAAGCGCCACATCGTCCGCCAAACCCACGCCGAAATCCTCGAAAAAATCGGCGCCTAAGCAAATAATCTTCTCTCCCCTCGCGCTCGGGCGGGGGGCTTGAGCCGCGAAGCGGATCAAGAAGGGGGGCTCTTACTAACTGCCTCGTCCTCTCACGCCGAACGCAAGCAAGCCCGGGCTCCGCCCAAACCCGCCAGGGGCCGTCGCCCCTGGACCCCATCCCCAAAGCTCCTCGTTATTCTTACTTTCCTCCCCCTGCTTGCGGGGGGAGCTAGAGGGGGGACACTTGCTTGCTGACTTCCCTCCGGCACGCCGATTGCGCCAACTACGGCATTGCCTTATATAACCCCACGTGGGAATCGAATTCGATTCGGCCAAGGAAGCCCGCAACCGCGCGCAACACCAACTATCGCTCGCCCTGGCGCGCTATGTCCTCGCCACCCGCATCGGCGAACTCGAAGACATCCGTCGTGACTATGGCGAAACCCGCATCGTCGCCTTCGGCTACCTCGGCCCCCGGCTCCATTGCGTTGTCTACACCCTGCGCGGCGCCGCCATCCGGGTGATCTCGCTGCGCAAAGCCAACCGGAAGGAGATTCAACGATGGCACCCCGCCGAACCCTGATGGTCCGCGTCACCCCCGAAATGGCCGCCAAAGCCATGGCCGAAACCGACTGGGCCGCCATCGACGCCATGACCGACGAAGACATCGACGCCCAAATCGCCGCCAACCCCGATGCCGCCCCCATCCTCACCGACGAACAATGGCAAGCCGCCCGCGTCCAAACCATCCGCCGCCGCCTCAACCTAACCCAAGCCGCCTTCGCCAAAAACCTCCGCATCCCCCTCGGCACCGTCCGAGACTGGGAACAAGCCCGCCGCCAACCCGACGCCCCCGCCCGAGCCCTCCTGCGCGTCCTCGACCGCGAACCCGAAGCCACCCTGCGCGCCCTCGCCCCCCAACCTCCCCCGTAGGTCGGATAAGCGCAGCGCCATCCGACTCCCGCACCGAACATAAGCAAGCCCGGGCTCCGCCCGAACCCGCCAGGGGCGTCGCCCCTAGACCCCATCCATTCAAAACTTCACGGCGCGCGCCGTCGCCCTCGCAACCGACGTGGCGCCGCCGGCGCCACATCCAGCGGCGCCGCCAATGCCTGATACCGCGTGAACAGGAACGCCACCCGGTCCGCCTCCCGCGCCCACCCGCCCCGCGGCGGCCCGTACGCCGCATCCACCGCCCGGTCCAGCGCCGCATGCGCCTGCACCAGGTTCGGCGGCATCGTGTTGGGGTCGTACAGGTCAGCCAGCGTCGCCCCGGCATGCTCCACCCGAGCGTCCAGCACTCCCTGCGCCCGCGTTTCAATTGCCGCAAGCTGCGCCGCGCTCGGGTCCGGCCACGGGAAGTTGTTATACAGCGCCGGGGCATAGCTGTAGCGGCTCTCAAGCCGCCCACACACCGCCCGTACCCATGCCATATGCATTGTGCTGGTCAGCACACCGAACAAGTAGACGCTAGAACCTGGCACGATCTGCAGCTTGTTGCTCGCCACAATATCTGGATCGAGAAACGCCATAGGGATGTAGCGTCGGCTTTCCGATGAAACCTCCGGTATCGCCAGATACCGCCGGTCGGGCTGCCGGTCCTGAGTGAACAATGTCGGGTATTGCGCAAACGCCCGCACACTCTGCGTCGCACTGGCCTCCCTTGCCGTACGCACAGCCGCTAGGCGCCGTTGCACC
>JANXSA010000172.1 GCA_025352915.1 Rhodospirillales bacterium
CCTCCCTCTTCTCCCCCACCTCCCGAAAAATTTCTCTCCCCCCATGCAATTCCCGTTGCACCGCCTCCGCCCCCGTTGTATAGAACATACCATGAACAACAAGTCAACCGCCCCAGGAAGGCATCCCCCCACCCCCAACGCGGTGCACCCGGATTCCGTCCGTGACGTCGCCGCCCGCCTGGACGTCATCCTTGGCGGGCTGCTCCTGCTGATCGCCGCCCAGTTCCGCCGCCTCGGCCCGCTCACCTTGCCGCTCTGGACCCGCATTTCCCGCGCCCGCCAGCGCCTGGCCCGCCTCCTCGCCAACCTCGCCGCCGGCACAATGCCGAAGCCGTGCGCCCCCCGTCCTGGCCGTCCCAGCCACCCGAAACCCGCCGCCCTGCCGTGCGGCTACGCCTGGGTGATCGCCATCCTCGGCTACCACGCCGCCGGCCGCGCCGCCCAAATCAGCACCCTGCTGTCCGACCCCGCGATGCAAGCGGCCATCGCCGCCGCCCCCACCGCCGCGCGAACCCTGCGCCCGCTCTGCCGCATGTTGGGCATCGACCTGCCCACCTACATGCAGCCGCCCGAAACTTCCGTGGCGCCGCGCGCTCCGCCCCGGCCATGGCCGCGCGCCGCCAAGCCGTCACCCTTCACCCTGCGCCAGGAACCCGCCCCGGCACCCATTCTGATCATTTTTCCGCTCTCCAGCTAAACCGCCGGCCCGCGCCTTAAATATTACGATATCGAAACTAAAACGCCCCGTTCTCCGGCACCAGCAACGGAAAGAAGCCAAACACGCTCGGGCTATCGGGATCAACCAGCACTCGAACCGCATGAACATCCTCCGCCCCCATCACCTCCAGCCGCAGCACATTCGGGATCGCCTTGTACTTGGCATTCAGGAACCGCCCGACCTGGAACTCATGCTCATCGCCATGGATCACCAGCACCGGCTTGCCGAACGCCTTCGCCCCGCGCTCCACCGCATTCACCGTATTCACAAACCCCGACACCCGCGGCATGTCGCCCTGCCATTTCTGCCGGACATCCTGCACATCGGCCTGCCAAGACAGCACCACCGCCTTCGCCCCGCTCGCTACCGCCTGGGCAAAAATCGCATCGATCCAGGCCACATTGGCCGCATCGCGCGCGAAATACTCCATCGCCACCGCCGGCGCCCCCGGCTCGAAATTATTGTTCGACCCCACAACATGCACGGTGGCAAACACCACCCCGTTCTGGCTCCAGCGCGCATTCTCGACAAACGTGGAAAACCGCTCCGCCATCACCCGCGCCTGGCTCTCCACCGTAATCTTCACCCGCCCCTGCGACCTCGTCGGATCGGCAAAGAACAACTCACGCACTTTGGCCAACCGCTCGAGGGGATCAAACCCCCCCGCCCGC
Source organism: Rhodospirillales bacterium (assembly GCA_025352915.1). Classification (GTDB taxonomy): domain Bacteria; phylum Pseudomonadota; class Alphaproteobacteria; order Acetobacterales; family Acetobacteraceae; genus CAMDGX01. The sequence goes on from JANXSA010000172.1 coordinate 1,390, forward strand.
GGCCGATGACAATCGGTCCACTCATTATCCCCTGGCGTATAAACCAGCGGCTGCTCGAAAGTGGCGAACTGATCCAGCACCTTCTTCAGGTTCTCATCGCTGCACGGCGAGGACCCCGACTTGATATCCCCGACATGGATCGAAAAGCTCGGCTTACGCGCATTGATCGCCGCGATCAGCCGGTCAAACTTCACATAATCGTCGGGCAACTTGTACGGCGTATCGCCCAACGCTATGAACTCGAACGGCTGCGCCGCCGCCGGTTGAACCGCAACGGCCAACAACAACGCCAGGACAAATTGCTTGAACATGCCCGCCTCACGCCGCTTCGGATTTCAGGCGATCGGCAAAACTCTTGCGGAACTTGATCACCTTCGGCGCCACCACCGCCCGGCAATAACCGCTCCACGGATTGCGCGCGAAATAGTCATGATGCTCCGCTTCCGCCGGCCAGAATTTCTCCAACGTCACGATCTCGGTCACGATCGTCCCGTCCCAAATCCCGGCGCGGCCGATCTCCGCGATCATCTTCTCCGACGCCAATCGCTGCGCCGCGTCATGGACCAGGATGATCGAGCGATACTGCGGCCCCACGTCATGCCCCTGCCGGTCCTTGGTGGTGGGGTCATGGATGGTAAAGAACACCCGCAACAGATCGTCGAAACTGACCTCGGCATCATCAAAAATCACCTGGACCACCTCGGCATGCCCGGTCTTTTTGTCGCACACCGCCTCGTAGCTCGGGTTCTCCACATGCCCCCCGGCATACCCGGACATCACCGCACTGACTCCGCGCAGCCCGAGATACACCGCCTCCAGACACCAGAAACACCCGCCGCCCAACGTCGCCACTTGCTGCGCCATCGCATCCTCCCGTGATCCCGCTTAACTTGGCACGCCGACACACATTGTCCAGCCGGAGAACAGACAAGTCATGCCCGAGATCGTGACAACATTCCAAGACCGCCCCGACGGCCGCATCGCCCGCGTCGTGATCGACAACCAGGCCAAGCTGAACGTCCTGAACTCCACCCTCGCCGCCGCCCTCGAAGCCGCCTTCCGCCGCCTCGCCGAAGACCCGTCCTTACGCGCCGTCATCCTCGCCGGTGCCGGGACCCGGGCGCTGATCGGCGGTGCCGACATCCGCGAAATGGCCGGCCTCAACCCCGTCACCGCCCGCGCCTTCATCACCCAGCTGCACAATGTCTGCGGTGCCATCCGCGCCTTGCCGGTCCCGGTGATCGCGCGGATGCAGGGCTACTGCCTCGGCGGTGGCCTGGAAATCGCCGCCGCCTGTGACATGCGCATCGCCAGCGACGACGCCGTGATGGGCATGCCGGAAGTCCGCGTCGGAATCCCCAGCGTGATCGAAGCCGCCCTGCTGCCGCCGCTGATCGGCTGGGGCCGGACCCGCCGCCTGTTACTGACCGGCGAGACCTTCGGCGCCGAAAAAGCCCTGGCCTGGGGCATGGTCGAGGAAGTCGTCCCCGTCGCCGAGTTGGACACCGCGATCGACAGTCTCCTCGCCAACATCCTCGCCGGTGGCCCGCGCGCGATCCGCCTGCAAAAATCCCTGATCGCCCAGTGGGAGGAACGCGGCATTTCCGGTGCCATCGCCGCCGGCATCGACTGCTTCGTCGAAGCCTGGACCACCCCGGAGCCCGCCGAACGCATGGCGCATTTCCTGGCCAGCAAGCGCAAGACATGACCCCGCCCAAATTCTCCGCCCCAAGATTCTCGGCAAACGACTGGCCCCGCCTGGGTGACATGGTCTCGGTGTTGGTGACCGTCGCCACCTGCCATGCGCCGTCGCGGGCCAGGCGGGCATAGCGCTGGCGCTGGCGGTACAGCGAGCGCACGAAGCCGACAGCCATCAGCACGACCCCGACGGCGAGGGCCAGCAGGACCACCGACTCCAGTTCGCTGCGTTTGGTCCA
>JANXSA010000178.1 GCA_025352915.1 Rhodospirillales bacterium
GGCACGCAGTTCGACGCGCTCGGTCATATCGGCATCCAGCTCGGCCGCGATGGCGACCAGAACGAGATGCGCTTCTACAACGGTGTCACCGTCGCCGAGATGAACGGAGCCTACGGGCTCAAGAAACTCGGGGTGGAAAAGCTCAAGCCGATCGTCACCCGCGGCCATCTGGTCGATATTGCCGCGCTGAAGGGGGCGATGATGGATGCCGGTCAGGAAATCTCGCTGGCCGATGTGCGCGCGGCGCTGGCCAAACAGAACATGAAGGAGAGCGATATCGTCGCCGGCGACGGGATCTTCTTCAATACCGGCTGGGGGGCGTTGTGGATGAAGAACAACGACCGCTTCAACGCCGGCGAACCCGGTATCGGCCTGGAAGTGGCGCGCTGGGTGATCGAAAAAGACCTGTGCATCACCGGCGCCGACACCTGGGGCACCGAGGTGGTGCCCAACCCCGACAAGTCGCTGGCCTTCCCGGTGCACGCCGAACTGATCTGCAAGCACGGCATTCTGAACCACGAAAACATGGTGTTCGACGACCTCATCGCCGACCGTAAATACCAGTTCGTCTACATGTTCACCCCGTCGCCGATCAAAGGGGCGACCGGCAGCAATGGCTGCCCGATCGCGCTGACCTGACGCTATACCCCTCCCCCCAACGCGTGTTTGGGGGGAGGCCGGCAGGGACCGATTTTTGCCCGTCCGCTACCGCCGCAACAGCATCACCCCGACGACCAGCCCGGGCAGGCCGCAGACCAGGAAGCCGATACCGGGGTTGCCGGTCAGGCTGAGGATCAGCGCGTAGACCAGTGGCAGCAGCAGGCCGCCGAGCTGGCCAAAGGACAGGACGCCGCCGGTGGCGGCCCCCGGGTTGCCGGGCGGTGCGAGGCGGACGCATTCGCTGAGCACGACGCCGTGCCAGGACATCACGGTGGCGCTCAGGGCGACAGCGACCGCGCCGGTCAGCCAGACCGGCCATTGCGGTGCGATCATGCCGAGGGCCGCGGCGCCGGCGGCCATGCCGATCGCCAGCCAGGCCATCAGCAGGCGCGGCGCCACGTATCGGCCGCAGATCCAGCCCCAGAAGATGCGGCCGGGCACGGCGACGATCATCGCCAGAGAGTACATCGCGCCGGCGCCCTCCAGCCCGTAGCCGAGTGCCGTGAGGGTGATGACGAAATACGAGGTGAAGACGGTTTGCAGGCCATTGAAGGCAAAGCAGGCGAGGCCGAGGGTGCGCAGGGGCCGCACCCGCAGCACGGCGGCGATGGTGCGGGGGATGTCGCGCCACTTCACCGGGTAGCCCGGCTGGCGGTCGGCGTCGAATTCGCGGTGGAACGGCTCCAGCATCAGCACGAAGAGGAAACACGCTGCTGCTGTCAGCAGCATGGCGCCGCGCCAGCCCCATAGTCCGGTCAGGAACGGGCCCAGCAGCCCGGCCAGCAAGAGCGCCGCCGGCACCGCCGTCTGCTTGACCGCGAAGACCAGCGGCATCTGTTGCGGCGTGGTATAGCGCGCCAGCAGATGCGAGCTGGCCGGCGTGGACATCGCCGAGCCGCCGGCGCCGACGATCGCCGCCAGCGCCCACAGCGTCAGCGAGCCCGAGGTCGACATTGCCAGACCGATCGCCACGGCCAGTAGTGCGGCCTGGCTCACCCTGAGGGCGCCGTGGCGCAGGATGAAGCTGCCACAGCCAAGTTGGAAGCCTAGGGAGGCAATGGCGCCGATGGCGACATAGACACCCAGCCACGCCGGGTCGATGGCGAGGTCGGTCACAATGGCCGGGGCGAGAATCGGCGGAAGGCCGCGGCCGACGGTGGCGAAGGTCTGCTGGACCGACATCGCGCCAAGGGCGAGGAGCAGGAGGGAGGCGGGGCGGGGCGTCACGTTTGGCGGAAGGGCGTCATGTTGGGCCGATACTAGGGGAACCTTCGAACGGATGATGCCCGAAAATGAGGGAGGCAAGCTCATAAATCCCCTCATTTTTTACTCTGGTACTACCTTGGCACTCTCTTTCATGACTCTGAATGACCCCGTTGTTCTTG
>JANXSA010000215.1 GCA_025352915.1 Rhodospirillales bacterium
TCGATGGCGCCGGCCATGTCGTCGACGATGAAGCCGGTGACGCCGTTTTCGATGACTTCTGGGACGGAGCCGCGGCGGAAGGCGATCACCGGGGTGCCGCAGGCCATGGCTTCGATCATGACGAAGCCGAAGGGTTCTTCCCAGTCGATGGGGACAAGCAGGGCCTTGGCGTCCGAGAGGAAGGGGACTTTCTGGGCGTCGTTGATTTCGCCGATGTAGTTGACGTGGGGGAGTTCGAAGAGGTGTTTGATGTCGCGGTCGAAATACTCGTCGTCGGCGCGATCGATCTTGGCGGCGATGCGCAGTTCGGTGTTGCAGGCGCCGGCGATTTCGATGGCGCGGTCGACGCGCTTTTCGGGCGAGATGCGGCCGAGGAAGGCGAAGTATTTTGCCGCACCGGTGGGTTGCGGGGTGAGGAGGTTGATCGGCATGCCGTGGTGGACGGTGCCGGCCCAGCCGAGGTTGGGGACGGGTTTGCGCTGGTTGTCGGAGATCGAGACGATCGGGACTTTGGGGAATTTCGAGTAGACGACGCCGAATTCGTGCAGGTCGAGGCGGCCGTGCAGGGTGGTGACGAAGGGCACGCCGAGGCGGGAGAACACCGAGTTCGGCCAGTAGTCGATGTGGAAATGCAGCACGTCGAACTCGTGGGCGCGCTGGGCGACGGTTTCGATCAGCAGGGCGTAAGTGGCGACCCAGTCGGCGATGGGGGACAGGCGCAGGGCCTGGGGCCAGACGGGGACGAGTTTCGCGCTGGTCCGGGAGTCGCCTGAGGCGAAGAGGGTGACGTCGTGGCCCTGTTCGACCAGGGCCTCGGTGATCCAATGGACCACGCGCTCGGTGCCGCCATAGAGCTTGGGGGGGACGGCTTCGAAGAGCGGGGCGATTTGGGCGATGCGCATCTTTGGGGATCTCTCTGGAGGGCGCGGCAGGGAATAGGCGGGGATCGTGGCGGAAAATCGGCGGTTCGGGGAGGGGGAGAGAAGTGGGAAGGGTAGTCTTCTTTTTGTGAACAAAAAGAAGCAAAAAAACTTTATCCATAAGCAAGACGATTGGCGCCAGGGGATGGCGCGGGTTGGTCGCACGGCACCAGATGATGGACGCGCTTAGTGGATGAAGTTTTTTTGCTTCTTTTTGTTCACAAAAAGAAGACTTGCTTTTGCTGGTTTCCTTACCTTTTGGGTTCTTTCCGTGGAGTCGGATGGCGCTTCGCTTATCCGACCTACGCGTTGGCTTTTTTGGCGGCGATGAGGTGTTGGTAGAGGGCGAGGTAGTCGGTGGCCATGCGGTGGGCGGTCCAGCGTTGTTCGAAGCGTTGGCGGATGGCGGCTCGGTTGAGGGTGGGGAGGCGGGAGGCGGCGACGACGGCTTGTTCGACATTGTCGACGATGAAGCCGGTGTGGCCGTCTTCGATGACTTCGGGGACGGAGCCGCGGCGGTAGGCGATGATGGGGCAGCCGCAGGCCATGGCTTCGATCATGACGAGGCCGAAGGGTTCGGGCCAGGCGATGGGGAAGAGGAGGGCGCGGGCGCCGGAGAGGAAGGCGGGTTTGTGGCTGTCGTCGATTTCGCCGATGAACTCGATGTCGGGGCCGTCGAGGAGGGGGGCGACGATTTCTTCGTGGAAGGTGAGGTCTTCTTCGCCGATTTTGGCGGCGATTTTGAGTTTGACGCCGCAGGCCTGGGCGATGCGGATGGCGTCGACGATGCCTTTTTCGGGGGAGATGCGGCCGAGGAAGGCGAAGTAGTCTTGGGTCGCCCCCGCTAAAGTATTGGGGATGGGTTTGAGGAGGTTTTCGGGCATGCCGTGCAGGATGGTGGCGGCGAAGGGCAGCGTTGGGGCGGGGGTGCGCTGGTTGTTGCTGATGGAGACCAGGGGGGCGTTGGGGAAGAGGCCGTAGATCGAGGGGACGAAATCCTGGTCGAGGCGGCCGTGCAGGGTGGTGAGGAAGGGGGTGTCCTGGCGGGTGAAGACGGAGAAGGGGTGGAAGTCGATGTGGAAGTGCAGGATGTCGAAGTCGGGGGCGGCGCGGCGGACGAGTTCGATCATGCGGGCGTACGGCGCGTTGTTGACTTCGAAATTGCGGGCGAAGCGGGCGGCGGTGTCGCGGACGGGGACGAGTTTGGCCGAGGTGCGGCTGTCGCCCGAGGCGAAGAGGGTGACGTCGTGGCCTTGGGCGACGAGGGATTCGGTGAGCCAGTGGACGACGCGTTCGGTGCCGCCGTAGCGCAGGGGGGGGACGGATTCGAAGAGCGGGGCGATTTGCGCGATGCGCATGGGGCGGCGGTTCCTGTTGCAACTGGCGGGTGTTTCGGCGGGAAATGTGGCATTGCGATGGATAAAGTTTTTTTGCTTCTTTTTGTTCACAAAAAGAAGAGTCTTGCTTGCTCCAGGTCCCGCCCTGGAATCGCCGCCTTGTTATGATGCCATGCCTGGAGACCAGCGTAGGATTCGCACAACGTGAACATTCCACCGAACCAGCCGCCGATCATTCGCTATCACGGGCGGCCGCTGGGGTTTCTGTTGCACTACGTGTTCCGGCATCGGCTGGGGCATGCGGTGGTGCTCGCCTCGGTGGTGGCCGCGGTGTCCTGTTCGGTGTTCACCCAGTACGGGATGAAGGCGCTGATCGATGTGATCAGCCTGGGGCGGGAGCGGGGCGCGGCGGCGATCTGGGGCGCGCTCGGCGTGGTGGTTGTGTTGATCGTGGCGGATAATTTCTTGTGGCGGATTGGCGGCTGGGTGGCGGCGCATGTTTTTGTGCGGGTGACCGGGGATTTGCGCAGCGATTTGTTTGTGCATCTGGCGGGGCATTCGCCGAGCTATTTCTCGGAGCGGATGCCGGGGACGATGGCGAGCCGGATCACGGCGACGTCCAACGCGGTGTTCCAGACTGAGAATACGGCGTCGTGGAATGTTTTGCCGCCGGTGCTGGCGGTGTTGCTGGCGATTGCGCTGATCGGGTCGGTCAATCTGGTGATGGCGCTGTCGCTGGCGGCGGTGGCGTTTACCATGGCGGGGATCATTTTCTGGCTGGCGCGGGCGGGGACGCCGATCCATCGCAATTTTGCCGAGAAGGCGGCGGGGGTGGATGGCGAGTTGGTTGATGTGATCTCGAATATGTCGGTGGTGCGGGTGTTTGGCGCGTTGATGCGCGAGCACCGGCGGATTGATGAGCGGATTGGCGTGGAGATGGGGGCGCGGCGGGCGAGCCTGTTGTATCTGGAGAAGTTGCGGCTGTTGCATGCGGGGCAGACGGCGCTGATTACCGCGGGGCTTTTGGCCTGGGCGGTGAAGATGTGGCTGGATGGGGAGGCGAGCCCGGGGGATATCGTTTTGATCTCGTCGCTGGGGTTCACGATTTTGCATGGCACGCGGGATCTGGCGGTGTCGCTGGTGGATTTGACGCAGCATTTGGCGCGGCTGGACGAGGCGATCGGGACGCTGTTGCTGCCGCATGAGATGCCGGATGCGGTGGATGCGCGGGTGCTGGTTCCGGGGCCGGGGCGGGTGGAGTTTCGTGATGTGCACTTCGCCTATCCCGGGCGGGGGCGGATTTTGCATGGGCTGGATTTGCTCATCGAGCCGGGGCAGCGGGTGGGGCTGGTGGGGGCGTCCGGAGCGGGGAAATCGACGATTGTCTCGTTGTTGCAGCGTTTTTATGACGTGGAGCAGGGGGCGGTGCTGGTGGATGGGCAGGATATCCGGGCGGTGACGCTGGAGAGCCTGAACGGGCGGATGGCGATTGTTCCGCAGGATGTGGCTCTGTTCAACCGGACGGTGATGGAGAATTTGCGCTACGCGAAGCCGGATGCGAGCGAGGCCGAGGTGGCGCATGCGGTGGCGGTGGCGCGGTGCCGGGATTTCATCGAGGCGATGCCGCAGGGGTTTCATACGCAGGTGGGCAATCGGGGGACGCGGCTGTCTGGGGGGCAGCGGCAGCGGTTGGCGATTGCGCGGGCGTTGTTGAAGGATGCGCCGATCCTGTTGCTGGATGAGGCGACCTCGGCGCTGGACACCGAGTCTGAGCAGTTGATCCAGCAGGCGCTGGACCGGTTGATGGTGGGGCGGACGGTGATTGCGGTGGCGCATCGGTTGTCGACGCTGAAGAACTTCGACAGGATTGTGGTGATGGAAGGCGGGCGGGTGGTGGATGACGGGTCGCCCGATGAGCTGGCCGGGCGGGCGGGGCCGTATCGGGAGCTGTTGCGGTCGCAGACGATGGAGCGGACGGCGCATCCCTGATCAGGTCAGCAAGCCGGCCAGGGCGCCGCTGGTGCAGGTGGCCAGCGTGCCGGCGAGGATGGCGCGCAGGCCGAGGGCGACGATTTCCTCGCGGCGTTCGGGGACCATGGCGCCCATGCCGCCGATCAGGATACCGAGGCTGCCGAAATTGGCGAAGCCGCACATGGCGTAAGTCAGGATGATGCGGCTGTGTGGGGAGAGGGCTTCGGCGGGGGTGTTGGCGAGGCCGATATAGGAGACGAATTCGTTCAGGACGGTCTTGGTGCCCATCAGATGCGCGGCGGTGGCGGTTTCGGCCCAGGGGATGCCGATCAGCCACATCAGTGGACGGAAGGGGATGGCGAAGAGGCCCTGGAGGGTGAGGTCGCCAGGCAGCAGGGCGAGGGCGTTGTTCAGCAAAGTGACCAGGGCGACGGTGACCAGCAGGACGGCGATGATGCCGGCGAGGATCGGGATGCCCTCGGCGGTGCCCTTCACCACAGCGTCGAGCGCGCTGACCGGGGGGTTCGGCTGGACGATGTGCGCTTCGTCGTCGTTGGGGCGGAACGGGACCAGCAGGGCGGCGATGGCCAGGGCGGCGGGGGTGGAGATTACCGAGGCGATCATGATGTGGCCCAGGGCGTCGGGGATGACCGGGCCGAGGATGGCGGCGTAAATCACCATCATGGTGCCGGCGATGCCGGCGAGGCCGCAGGTCATCAGGGCGAATAGTTCGCCGCGTTGCAGGCGGGCGAGCCATGGGCGGATGAGCAGCGGGGCCTCGATCATGCCGACGAAGATGTGGGTGGCGGCACCCAAACCGAGCGCGCCACCGACGCCCAGGGTGCGGCGCAGGACCCAGGCGAAGCCGCGCGCGACGGCCTGGAGTACACCCCAGTGGAACAACAGTGATGCCAGCGCGGAAATCACCAGCACGAGTGGCAGGGCCTTGAACGCCAGAATGAATGCCGCCCCTGGCGCGCCCTCGGCAAACGGAAACGGCGGTCCGGCGAGGTAGCCAAACACGAAGCGCGTGCCGGCATCCGAGGCGACCTGGAGCGCATGCACCGCATCGTTCAGGGCGAGCACGGCGCGGGTGGCCGGCGGGAAGCCGATCAGCACCAAGGCCAGTGCCAACTGCAGCGCCATGCCGCCCAGCACCGTCCGCCACGGCACCGCCGCGCGGTCCTCGCTCAAACCCCACGCGACCAACAACACCACCGCGATGCCGAGCATGGGGACGAGGGCATTAAGCATGGGTGGGGCTCCGGGGAGGAAGGAAGGCCAGGGCACTGCCCTGGACCCGCTGGGGCCGGCGGCCCCAGACCCCATTCGTTTGATCGCCTTCGGCAAGG
>JANXSA010000235.1 GCA_025352915.1 Rhodospirillales bacterium
GTCGGTCCAGGCCAGGCCGGCTGGGCCCATGTCGACGGTCACCCGGCCGTCTTGGAGGAGGCGGGAGGGGAGGAGGCCGGAGATGGTTTGGATGATGATGTCTGGGCGGCCGGTTTCGGCGGCGAGGAGGGAGACGACGCATCTTGTGGCGTTGCCGCAGGCGCCGGCTTCGGTGCCGTCGGGGTTGCGGATGCGCATGAAGGCGTCGGCCGGGGAGCCGGGCGGCGGGGGTTCGATGACGATGAACTGGTCGCAGCCGATGCCGGTGCGGCGGTGGGCGATGGCGGCGGCTTTCGCCGGGGTGAGGCCGAGCGGGGTTGGACGCTCGTCGAAGACGACGAAATCGTTGCCGGCGCCGTGCATCTTGCGGAAGGCAGCTTGCATGAGGCTGCTTATATGGCGCGACGCGGGCGCGGCAAAGAGCGGTTGGAATTTTTGTTTTGATAACGTAATATTTACGGCGTGCGGGTGCAGCGCCGCCAAGGGGGGCTGCGATGGGTTTTGCGGGCGGCGGGGCGCGGGCAGATGGCGCGGGGATGGGTTTTGTGTGGCGAATTAAACGAGGGATTTCAATACCAAGGGGCCAAGAGGCCAGCACGGGCGTCAGGGGGGGCTTGGCTGTCTTGGCGCCTTGGCGTTGGCGGCGCTGAACCCGGTGCGGCCGGACGGATTCCGGGCGGGTTGAGGTCGTGCTGGCGGGGCGCCGGCCAGGGGTGCGCGGCGCGGGCGACAGGACGGCGCCGGATTGCCAGAGCAGGAGGAGCTGTTCCAGGCGGGCGAACAGGCGGGCGAGGCAGGCCGCGAGGAGGGCGTGCAGCGCCGCCGGCAGCAAGGCGCGGTTCTCCCGGGTCCCCTTGCGGGGAGGGTGGAGGGCGATCGGTGCGCCAGGGGTGGGTCGCGGTGACATTGCGCGAGATAATAACTAACTGTTGGCGTCGTCGCAAGGGATTTTTTGGGGTGGCGGCGGAAAAAAGGAAGGAAGGCTGGATTGCTTCGCTTCGCTCGCAATGACGGGAGTGGGTGAGGGGAGACTTGCGTGGGGCGGGGGGCATGGGTATATGGCCGCCTCGTCTGTGGACCGGGCCTGTGTGGGCATGCCCGGCCGCGACGGCTGCGTTTGCCGGGAGTTCCCCGGGGGGCGGCAGCGACCTAGCTCAGGAGTATCAAATGCCCAAGTTGAAGACGAAGTCTTCTGTAAAGAAGCGCTTCAAGATCACCGCCACCGGCAAGGTGCTTGCCGGTCCGGGGAATAAGCGGCACGGGCTGATTAACCGGCCGCAGAAAATGAAGCGCAAGGCGCGCGGCAGCCAGACGCTGACCCATGCTGACGGGCTGACCGTCAAGCAGTGGGCGCCGTACGGTCTGGGTTGAGGAGCGCATAGATGGCACGTGTCAAACGGGGTACTACCACCCACGCCCGCCACAAGAAGGTCCTTGCGGCTTCCAAGGGCTTTGTCGGACGGTCGTCCACCAATTACCGTATTGCGTTGCAGCGGCTGGAGAAGTCGCTCCAATACGCCTATCGCGACCGCCGGGTTAAGAAGCGTGAGTTCCGCGGGCTGTGGATCCAGCGCATCAATGCCGCGGTGCGCGAGCACGGGATGAACTATTCCAAGTTCATCTTCGGGCTGAAGGCGAGCGGCATCGAGATGGACCGCAAGGTTCTGGCCGCCATCGCCTATGACGATCCCGCCACGTTTGGCGAGATCATCAAGAAGGTGCAGGCCGCCCTGGCCTGATCGCGTTCCGCGAGGGAATTCGATCTTGACGATGAGGGGCTGCCCGCGCTGGGTGGCCCTTTTTCGTGTTGGGTGCCGGTAGGATAGAGTCGGATGGCGCTTCGCTTATCCGACCTACGATTTTTCCCAGGAGCCGTGATTCCAGATGACCGATGATTTGCTGGCCCTGAAGAACGAGACTGACGCAGCCTTGGCCGCCGCCGGGGATTTGCGCGCCTGGGACGCAATTCGGATTGCCGTGCTGGGGCGCAATGGCTCGCTGACCGCGTTGTTGAAGGAACTGGGGAAGGTGGCGCCCGAGCAGAAGCGGGCGCGCGGGGCGGCGCTGAATGAGTTGAAGGACGCGCTGGCGGCGGCGATCGAGGGGCGGCGGCTGGCGCTGGACGGGGCGGCGCTGGAGGCGCGGCTGGCCGGCGAGCGGATGGATGTGACGTTGCCGCCGCTGTTGGGGGCGTCCGGGCTGATCCATCCGATCAGCCGGACGATGGAGGAGATGGCGGCGATTTTCGGGGCGATGGGGTTTGCGGTGGCCGAGGGGCCGGATATCGAGGATGACTGGCGCAATTTCGGCGCGCTGAACATTCCGGCGCATCATCCGGCGCGGCAGGACATGGACACGTTCTATGTGCCGGGGATCGATGGCGATGCGCGGCCGCGGGTGTTGCGGACGCATACCTCGCCGGTGCAGGTGCGGACGATGCTGAACCAGGAACCGCCGGTCCGGGTGATCGTGCCCGGCCGGACCTACCGGTCCGACCATGATGCGACCCATTCGCCGATGTTCCATCAGGTTGAGGGCCTAGTGATCGATCGCGGCA